>NZ_JHZZ01000001.1:3700000-3982500 GCF_000687935.1 Polaribacter sp. Hel_I_88
AAAACAATAGTTTCAAAACTTGAATAATCAATATCTGGCATTTTAAAATCGAAATTCATATCATCAAAAAAAACAAAATCATTCTTAAAATTAAAGGCATTATTTCCTTTTGATGTGATTTGAACTTTCTTAGAATTGCCCAAAGCTTCAAAATTCCAATCTTTAAAATATTTTTCGGCTTCTTCTTTAGTGATTCCTTCAATTTCTATAAAAGCCTCAACTTGCACTTCATTTTTATCCCAAATAGCAACATTAATATCTGTGTTTGATGCGTTAATAGCAACTTCCACATCTTTTTTTGTGGAGAAATTTTCTGTAAATTTTTTATCGAACTTTTGAGCAAAAACAGTTCCTAAAAAACTGATGGCAATAAAGGTGAAAATGTATTTATATGACTTGTGTTTCATGTTGTTTAGTATTTAAATTATTAAGTTCATTTAGTTGCTTTTTTAAACGTTGAAAAAGCTGTAAGCGTAATTGTAAATTACGAATTAGTGCATCTATAGTTGCATCATTAACCCCATTTGTATTGAGCTCTTTGGTTAACGATTTGTATTCTTTGGTGAGTTCTGCAATTTTTAATAAGTAACTATCCACAAGTTCCTTATTCCCTTCAGATAAATCTAATTGACTAATTTCTAATTTAATACTATTCAAATAATAGGTTTCTATGGTATTAAATTCAGGAGAAATAGTACCTAAAGTAATTTCATCTTGTGTTGAATTTATTTCAGCATCTTTTTTCTCAATGGGTTGTGCTACTATTTGTTCTGTTGGATACAATTTAATTGCTAAACTAACCAACAACACAACTGATGCTGCAACAGACAGCCATTTAAAAGATGTTTTTTTCTTTTTCTTTAAATGCAATTCAGACTTCAATAAGTTCTCAAATTTTGAAGTATGGTTTGCAGATAATTCTATATTTCCTTCTTTAAAATCCTTTAATTTTTCTCTAATATCTTGCTGCATAACTCGTGTCTTTTAACTGTTCTCTCAATAATTTTTTCCCTCTTAGCAAATTTGTTCTAGATGTATTTTCGGTAATGTTTAAAACTTGTGCAATTTCTTGATGATCATAACCTTCTATCAAATACAAACTTAAAACCAAGCGATATTTTTCCTTTAATAATTTAATTTTATCTACAATTTCATCTGCAGAAATTTCACAATCAATTTGCCAATTTTCATCTTCTGTAATAGTTATAATCTCATCATTTATCGAAACTAAATCCAACTTATTTTTCTTTAAATAATCAATACTTTGGTTGATGACAATCCGTTTTAACCAAGCTCCAAAAGCGACTTCATTCTTATAGGTATCAATATTTTTAAATGCCTTTATAAAAGCATCTTGCATTACATCTTCTGCTAAAAAACGATCTTTTACATATCTATAAGCAATTAAAAACATCGCTTTACAATACAAATTATACAATTGCATTTGCGCCTTTGCATCGTTGTTTTTGCATTGGTTAATTATAGTTTGATGTAATTGTTTGGTTGGTTTCATTAAATCATTCTTATCTTATAGACGATACATTTTTCGAGTTGTTGCAAAATTTTAAAAAAAATAATTCCACAGAGAAACACAGCGCATTTTCACAGAGCTTCACAGAGGTATTCTCAACTTTTCTCTGTGGAACTCTGTGAAACTTTGTGAATCTCCATGTAAAAACTCTTAATTTATTTGAAGTTAAATCCTTAAATTTACATATTAACTTTTACAATGGATAAAAATAAATCTGCTTTACAAGAAAATGAAGGTGTTTTAAAACCTAAAACAACCCATTTTTTAAGTGCGGAAAAAATAAAAAGAAATAGAGCAAAACAGCATACTGTTGAACAATTTGTATCCAAAATTTTGGAGGGTAATATTACTTTTTTAAGTAGAGCCATTACTTTGGTTGAAAGCACCAATGTAAATCATCAAAAAAAAGCAAACGAAATTCTAGAACGTTGTTTGCCTTTTGCAAATAAATCTGTTAGAATCGGAATTACTGGAGTTCCTGGCGTTGGCAAAAGTACCTTCATAGAATCTTTTGGAAAATACTTAACAAGTCAACATAAAAAAGTAGCTGTTCTGGCTGTTGATCCTAGTAGTTCTGTACATAAAGGTTCTATTTTAGGTGATAAAACTAGAATGGAAGAATTAGTAACTGATAAAAATGCGTTTATCAGACCTTCACCTTCTGGAACTTCTTTAGGTGGTGTTGCTCAAAAAACACGCGAATCTATAATTCTTTGTGAAGCTGCTGGTTTTGATACCATAATTATTGAAACTGTTGGAGTTGGGCAATCTGAAACTGTGGTGCATTCTATGGTTGATTTCTTTTTGTTGCTAAAACTAGCTGGTGCTGGAGATGAATTGCAAGGGATAAAACGTGGAATTATAGAAATGGCAGATGCAATTGTTATCAACAAAGCAGATGGTGAAAATGAAAAAAACGCAAAAATTGCCAAAGTTGAATTTAACAGAGCATTGCATTTATACCCAATTAAAGAAAGTAATTGGCAACCAAAAGTTTTAACGGCAAGTGCTTTGCATAATTTAGGTATCGAAAAAATCGACAACATGATTGTGGATTATATTACTTTGACAAAAGAGAATAATTATTTTGATAAAAAACGAAATCAGCAAAATAAATATTGGCTGTTATCTACCATTGAACAACAATTAAAGGCTAACTTTTATAATAATCCTTTGATAAAAAATGCGCTAACCCAAGAAATTACAGCTTTAGAAAATGGCAAAACAACGCCTTTTAATGCTGCTAAACGATTGTTGGAATTATAATCTTATAAATTATGAAAAAGCAAATAGTAACTTTTTTACTAATCAGTTTTTCTTACTTTGGTTTTAGTCAAAATTTCAGTTTAATTGAACCAAATATTTCAAAATTAAAAGAAGAAAATTCTAAAGGCAATAATACCGAACCAATTTTAATTTATTTAAAAAATAATTATAACACTAATTCTGAAAAGTTTGAAAAACAATTCTTAGAATGGGATACTACAAAGGAATGTGCCTTCAAACAGGAATTTAAAAACAATATTACTTACTCCGTTTTTAATTGTAAAGAATCTGGTGGCATGACTATAGAACTAGAAATGCCAAAAATAAAACGTAAAGAATTAATGTTATGGATTGAAAAAATCTATGAAGTTGATAAAATGGATGACGAAGAAAATATATGGAAAGAGAACAACTCTAAATTTGAGCCAAAATAGACAATTCCTGGTTGTTATTATAAAATTGATGAAAGAAAGAAAACTACATTTGTTAGTTTATACTGTGGTTGTTAAAGTGTTTTAACTTATTTTAAAATTTTATAATTTCTTTATCACCCTTAAAAACAAATGATTCTTACTTTTAAATTATGAAAAACATCTTCCTTCTATTTCTTATTTTTATTTCAACTTCTTGCATTTCATCCCAAGAAAAAAAACAACAAACAGCAACATATACTTTTAAAAAAGGGGATTACAATGGCATTGGGAAATGGTATTTAGGCAGAGAAATTGCTTATGTAATGGGCTATGAAGGTATTAATTGGTTGGAACGTTCTACTCGTGAAAAAGAGGAAGAAACGTCTAAATTGATTAAAAATATGGCAATAAAGACCACTGATGTTATTGCAGATATTGGTGCAGGTTCTGGCTATCACGTTTTTAAAATGGCACCAATTGCAAACAAAGGTAAAATATATGCTGTAGATATTCAACCAGAGATGCTAAATGCAATTTTAACCAATACTTATTTTGAGACTTATAAAAATGTTGAGTTGGTTCAAGGTGATGAGCAATCTGTAAACCTACCAGAAAATACCTTTGATAAAGTTTTAATGGTTGATGTGTATCACGAATTTAATTTCCCCAAAGAAATGATTTTATCTATCAAAAAATCTTTAAAGAAAAACGGAAAAATTTATTTAATAGAATACAGAATGGAAGATGAAACAGTGCCCATAAAAACAATTCATAAAATGAGCGAAAAACAAGCTGTAAAAGAACTAAAAGCTGCTGGTTTTAAACTTGAAAAAAATATGGATAATTTGCCTTGGCAACATTGTATGGTTTTTGTTAAAATTTAAGTCTTAAAACTACCTAAACATCCAAATTATTATTTACAATTTCTTTTACTTTTCGATTTAAATATCTTAAAGAATTATAACTTGTATGCTCTAAAATAATTACAATTACATCATCATTTATGTAATTTGTTAAAGCTGTACTAAAACCATTCCATTTGCCATAATGATAAACGTAATCTTCCTTTAGCTTATCCATTCTAAAACCAAAACCATAAGGCACTTTTCGTCCGTAAATAGTTTTTCCTGGAGTGTACATTAATGCTATAGATTCCTTATTAAGAAATTCGCCCGAATTTAAAGCCACAGTCCACTTGTATAAATCTTCGGCATTCGAGTATACATTTTTATCCCCAACAATAGCATCATTTACAGTGTTACCAATTTTTATGTGTTTCCAACCTCTGTAAAGTCGATAACCTATTAACTGATTTCTTCTTACAGTATCATTTTGATAACTGTAAACAAAAGAGTTTTGCATATCTAAAGGCTCAAAAATATTTTTGTGGAGATATTCTCCAAAAGATACCCCAGATACTTTTTCTACAATAGAAGCCAATACAAAATAACCCGTATTTGAATAATCGAAATTACGACCTGGCTTAAAAAATCGTTGTGCTTTAGAGAATGGTAAAATCTTCATCAAATCAGCATTTGAAGGCGCATTTTTTTCTTTCCATTCGTGTTCTGCTACCCAAAAATATTTTGGTAAACCTGAAGTATGATTCAATAAGTTTGCGATTGTAATGTTTTTATACGGAAAGTCAGGCAAATAAACATTTATTGTATCCGCAAGTTTAATTTTATGCTGTTCTTTTAACTGCATAATTGCAGCTGCTGTAAATTGTTTACTTACAGAAGCCAGTTGAAATATCGACTCATTTTTAAGTGGTATTTTTTTTCTAAAATCTGCAAAGCCAACTTGATTGGAATACACAATTTTACCTTTTTTTGCAACTAAAACAGCACCATGAAAATCGTGCCTTTTATTAATTCTTTTTAACAAAGAATCTAATTTAGAATTTACTTTTTTTACAACCGTTTCTGGAAAATATTCTAAAGAAATTGGTAGAATACTTTCTTCTTCCGCTATTGGTTTTTCTGGTTGTGGCTGTTCTTCTATTTCAGCATTAAAACTGATAAACGCAAAAAAGAGCGTGCTAAAAACTACTAAAGTTAAAAGTATTATTTTTTTTCGGGAATTAATCATCACTGCAAATTTAACTGATATTACTCCAAATTTTAGAAGATTTACTCATTTTAACAAAAGCTTTGTAAATTGGTTCGTTTTCTTTCTTTGATAAATTAGGATCTTCCTGCAAAACTTGAATAGCTGTATTTCTTGCAGCAGTTAAAATTTTAGAATCTTTTACAACATCCGCAATTTTTAAGTTTAAAACGCCACTTTGCTGTGTACCCATTAAGTTTCCTGGTCCACGTAATTTTAAATCTACTTCTGCAATTTTAAAACCATCAGTGGTTTCAACCATTGTTTTTAATCGTGTTTTTGCTTCCGCAGATAATTTAAAACTCGATAGTAAAATACAATAACTTTGGTCTGCTCCTCTACCAACTCTACCTCTTAATTGATGCAGTTGACTCAAGCCAAAACGCTCTGAACTCTCAATAATCATAACACTTGCATTCGGCACATTTACACCAACTTCAATAACAGTTGTTGCTACCATAATTTGAGTTTCGTGATTTACAAAACGCTGCATTTCATGTTCTTTATCTGCAGGTTTCATTTTTCCATGCACAATACTTATTTGATATTTTGGTAAGGGAAATTCGCGAGAGATACTTTCAAATCCGTCCATTAAATCTTTGTAATCCATGCTTTCAGATTCCTGAATTAACGGATAAACGATGTAAACTTGTCTGCCTTTTGCTATTTCATCTTTCATAAATTTAAAAACCGATAATCTGTTGCTATCAAATCTATGAACGGTTTTTACTTCTTTTCTTCCTGGAGGCAATTCGTCAATTACAGAAATATCTAAATCACCATAAACAGACATTGCCAAAGTTCTAGGAATTGGGGTTGCAGTCATTACTAAAATGTGGGGAGGAAGAATGGCCCCTCCAACCTCCCCAGAAGGGAGGCTTTTATCACTGATGTCTTTTAATTGTTGTGTTATCTTTATTATTGTGTTTTCTATATTTCCTATTACTTCTTCATTTGTAAATCTAATTACTTTGAAACCTAATTCTTGTAGAATTTTTGTTCTTAAATCATCTGCTTCTTGCTGTTCTTTTGTATTGTGATATTTGCCATCAACTTCAATTATTAAGTTTTTTTCGATACAAATAAAATCAACAATAAACTCATCAATAATATGTTGTCTTCTGAATTTAACATCTAACTTTTTCGTCTTTATTTGTTCCCAAAGAATTTGTTCAGCCTCTTTAGTTTTGTTTTTACGTTCCAATTGCAATTCCTTCATCAATTTATACACTGATGGACGAGAAGTCATATATTTTTTACGCAAAGTTTGGGCTCCTTCCCTTTGGGAAGGTTGGGATGGGCCTCCTTTTTTCCAAAGCTTTGCTCTTTGAGCTACTCCAAACCTATGTTGTTCATCGATTATAGCAATTCCCAAATTTTTGAATTTTACTTTATCTTCTAACAAGGCATGTGTACCTATTAAAATGTGTAAAGTTCCATCTTCTAAGTTAGCATGAATTTCTTTTCGTTTTTTAGTTCTTACAGAGCCTGTTAAAATATCAACTTTAATATCCATTCCTTGCAATAGTTCTGAAACAGCAATATAATGTTGATTTGCCAAAATTTCTGTAGGAGCCATTATTGCAGCTTGAAAACCATTGTCAATTGCCAACAACATCGATAATAAAGCCACAATTGTTTTTCCTGAGCCAACATCACCTTGCAAAAGTCGATTCATATGCGCTCCTGAAGCTACATCTTTTCTAATTTCTTTTAAAACTCTTTTTTGTGCATTGGTTAAATCGAAAGGTAACTTCTCACTATAAAACTCATTAAATATAGGACCAACATTTTCAAATACAAATCCTTTTATTTTTGTTTTGTTGATGAGTTTTTTTCGTAATAATTGCAATTGAATAAAAAATAATTCTTCGAACTTTAAGCGATTTTGCGCCTTCGCTAAACTTTCTTGACTTTTAGGAAAATGAACATTTACATAAGCGTCTCTTTTTGGCATCAACTTAAAATCATCAATAATTTCTTTTGATAAAGTTTCTTGAAGTGAATCGTAGATTTGTTGAAGTAATTTCTGAATATAGTTACGAATCAATTTATTTGATACACCTGCATTTGTTAATTTTTCTGTGGATGGATATACAGGTTGCATTTTAGATTGCAACTTTTTTTTGTATTCTGTAACCAGCTCCATTTCTGGATGTGGAATACTAAAAGATCCATTATAATGATTCAGTTTTCCGTAAACCACATAAGGTTCATTTACTTTTAAAGAATCTTTGATCCATTTTTGCCCTCGAAACCAAACCAATTCCATGGTTCCTGTTGCATCTTGAAAAGTAGCTACTAACCTGCTACCTCTTTTTTGTGCCACCGATTTTACATGGGTTATTTTACCTACAATTTGTACTTCAGAAGAATTGGGTTGTAAATCTTTAATGGCATAAAATTGAGTTTTATCAATATATCTAAAAGGAAAAAAATTAAGCAAATCATTACACGTTTTTATACCTAATTCTGTATAAAAAAGTGCAGCTCTTTGCGAACTTATTCCAGAAATATATGTAATGGGTCTGTTTAAAATCAATTTTAAAAATTATAAAGAACGAAAATACATAAATCCTTATAAATTTTGATTTCTAAAATAGTTAAAACAAAAAAAGAGAGCCGATTTACATCAGCTCTCTTGGGATCAATAGTTCTAATTAATACCCCTAAAAATTATTTAAACTATTGATGTACTTTCCTATCTAAATAGAACTTTTGTGGTTCCATAGTTAGTCTCTGGGCTTGTTACATTTAATAACATGACTCCAGTTTTTACTTTAAAGTTAAACTCTAACTCGTTTTTACCTGCGTTTAACGTCGCTTTTTGACTGTAGATAATCTTACCAGTAATATCTGATAAAGTTACTGTAGCTTCTGTAGCTGTTTCACTGAATAATAACAAGTTTACATTTCCTTGAGATGGGTTTGGATAAGCCATAAACTCATTGTTAAACTTCTCTATCTTGTTTACAATCTGCCCTTCTACTGCTGTTTTTGCAAAACGAACATCTGAGATCTTTAAATCTAATTCTGTTGTGTTTGCTTCTACTGGTAAAAACGTAAACGTTAGCGTTGTTAAATCTTCTGCTGTTAATTTATCTTGCGTTGCACTTGATGCAAAGATATCAAAAGGAACATAATATGTTTGCTCTTCTTCAGAAAAATCTACCATAACTCTATACTGTGCTTTCCAATCTTGTACAGATGATTTGATTAAACCTAATTCCATCAATCCTGATCCTTTTGCTGTAAAAGCTACATAGTTATACTCAGAGTAATCTGCTGAAATAGTTCCAGGTAATAATGATTTATATACGGTTAAGTAATCATAATCACTTGTTGCTTGTACTTCAACATCTCTGTTAATAGCATATTCATCATCTTTATACTCTCTATCAAAATTATTCCATACAAAGTAGTTTTTAATTTCTGTATAACGCTTATCAAAGTCTAAGCCCCAGTTTCCATCTGCATGATAAAAAGCATCTTCTACTTCATTTTCTACTTTTACCAATCCATCATATTCATAGCCATCTGCGATATCTAATCGTAAACTTTGTTGAATCTCTGTGCTTAAAGTATTATTTCTGTATTTGATATTGTTTGCTGTTTCAGAATACAATTCTACCATAGATACTTCTGCAGTTTGTCCTTCTTCTGTACTTCTTAACATTACTACTAATTCAGCTTTATCTCTATAGATTTTAGAAGCGTACGTTTCTGGAACTTTCTGAATTTCTGTTTGATTCACAGGAATAAAAGAATTTAAATTCTCTAAAATATCCGCTACTAACTTTTGAGTATCTGCCGGCTTTGTAGACCATACTTGGAAGTTATAAACATCGTTAAACTTGGTATAGTCATTAACATACCAGTTTGTTTGAATCGTATAGTTTGTATCGTTATTGTTTTTGGCTGTTGCAAAAGAAATTGCATATTCTACAACTCCATTTCTTTGTTTAATTCCTTGCATTAAGAAATTATAGCCATTTACTTGTACAGTCTGAATATTTAAAATTTCTGCTCCTCTTAAACGATCACAAGATGCTTTGGTATGGTTGTAAACCTTATCTGAAGTTTTAATACCTAAAACAACTCCTTTTGTTTCGCCATCTAAAGAGAAATCTACTGCTAACACTTCATCTGCTGTGGTGATATCTAAAATATCTGTTGGTGATGTTATATTGGCTACATTTCCTGGAACTAGTTCTGCTGGAAACATATCTAACATTGTTTGTCCTTTTCCTTGATAAGGTTGTACAGACTTCATTTTAGATTTGTTATACAAGTTAGCTGCTGATTTTACAAATTCTGTTGGTACTGAATTTTTCTTTCTACCTACATACAACTTCGTTAAAGCATCTCCTAAAGATTCTGACTCGATTCCTCCATCATTTCCTGTATTTACCCCTACTGAAGAAATACCATAACCAAAATCTTGATTTAAATTATTCATACCAGTTGGTAAAGAAATTGTACTTGTATTTGGTGTACCAACGCCATCTGCATCAAATATTGGAATTAAATCCGCTATTGTTTTTCCTGATGGAATCCCTGAAGTTACAGTACTTAAATCCACTGTAATTGTATAAACTCCTACTGGTAAATCATCAAATAAATAATTTCCATTTGCATCTGTAGTCGTTGTTACATCATCTGCTGGGTTTCCTGGTGTTCCTGGATCTAAAGTTACTGTTGCTCCTCCTAATCCGTTTTCCCCTGCATCTTTAATTCCATCTCCATCTGTATCAAACCAAACTGTATCACCAATACTTCCTAAAACTCTACCTCTATATCCAAAGTCTTGATCTAAATTATTTTCTCCAGATACTAACGTTAAATTACTTGTATTTGAAGTTCCAACTCCATCTGCATCATAAGTTTGCACTAAATCTGCTGGGGTAACACCTGCTGGAATTCCTGCAGTTACTGTACTTACATCTACAGTTATTGTATAGTTACCTGCTGTTAAATTATCGAATAAATACGTTCCATCTGGTGCAGTTATTTGGATGCTATCATCTGCTGGGTTTCCTGGGGTACCTGGGTCTAATGTTACTGTTACTCCTGGTAAACCATTTTCACCTATATCTTGCATTCCATTTCCATTTGTATCATACCAAACAGTATCTCCAATTGAACCTGGTGCATAATAGCTAAAGTCTTGGTCTAAATTATTTTCTCCTGATGCCAAAGTTACATCACTTGTACTTGGTGTACCAACTCCATCTGCATCGTAAGTTTGTTCTAAATCTGCAACTAATACACCTGCTGGCAAACCTCCTGTTACAGTGCTTATGTCTACAGTTACTGTATAGTTTCCAAGTAATAAATCATCAAACAAATAATTACCATTTACATCTGTGGTAGTTGTTATATCATCTGCAGGATTTCCTGGAGTTCCTGGATCTAATGTTACTGTTGCTCCCTCTAAACCAGCTTCTCCTGGGTCTTGAACGCCATCTTTATCAGTATCGTAAAATACTGTATCTCCAATACTTGCTGGTGCATAATAACTAAAGTCTTGAGCTAAATTATCTTCGCCTGAAGCTAATATTACATCACTTGTGTTTGCTGTTCCAACTCCATCTGCATCGTAAGTTTGTTCCAAATCTGTAACAGTAACGCCTGCTGGCAATCCATTTGTTACTGTATTTATATTTACTGTTACTGTGTAATTTCCAGCTGTTAAATTATCGAATAAATAATTACCATTAGCATCTGTTATTATTGTTATATCATCTGCAGGATCTGCTGGAGTTCCTGGATCTAATGTTACAGTTGCTCCTTCTAATCCATCTTCACCTGCATCTTGCACACCATCTTTGTCTGCATCGTAAAATACAGTATCTCCTATTGAACCTGATGCATAATAACTAAAATCTTGGTCTAAATTGTCTTCACCAGCTGCAATAGTTACGTCACTTGTATTTGCTGTTGCAATTCCGTCAGCGTCAAAAGTTTGTGATAAATCTGCGACTGTTACACCTACTGGTAAACCTCCTGTTACTGTAGAAACATCTACTGTTACTGTATAATTTCCTGCTGATAAAAAGTTGAACAAATAATTTCCGTTAACATCTGTGGTGGTTGTAAAATCATCAGAGGCATCTCCTGGAGTTCCTGGATCTAATGTTACTGTTGCTCCTTCTAAGCCATCTTCGTTTATGTCCTGAACACCATCTTTATCAACATCGTAAAACACAGTATCACCTATGGAACCTGTTAAAGGAAGTGGTGTTGATGTTGGAGTATCCTCATCTGGAGTATCATCACTATCTGTTCCATCAGGGTCAATACCATCTGTTGAACTATCTGTAGTTTCATTACCTGAAGGTGATGTTCCTTTTGCTGTAGCAGTATTATCTACATTCGTTATAGCACCAGGAGTAACTGTAAAACTAATTTTTACATTACCAGAAGCTCCAATAGCTAAAGATTGACTTGCAGATAAAATATTACTTACTGCAGTTCCATTCCAACTACTATTAGCAGTTAGAGAGCCATCTGTTGCAGAAAATCCTGTTGGATTTAACCCTGCAAATTGAGTAACGATATCATCAAAAATTTGGATGTTATTTAAGACATCGTCCCCAAAATTTTCTACTGTTAATAAATAGGTTACTGTATAAGTTCCATCATTATTATTCGTAATTGTATCTACATTTTTTGCTAATCCTATAGATGGATTTTCTAGCGTTAATGTTGCTGAACTGATTTCTTCTAAACAAACTTTGTCTAAATGTGTTAGTTTTACAAAATATGTATTACCATTTAATCCATTTGTAGGATTTATAGTTAAGGAAGCTGTATCAGTGCCAGAATATACTCCTGAATCATTTAAAATTGCACCACCATTATTAGGATCACCTAAATACCACTGATAAACTATTCTACTTGAAGCATTACCAGTTGAATCATAAACAGGATTCCCATTTAAATAATTTGTAGCCATTTCTGCTGAACCTACAACCGTAAATGTTGCAGAACCACCAGGTACTGAAACTACATTAGATGGAGGTGTTGTTATAGCCAATTGATGTGCAATTGTTTCTTTACCATCTGTGCCATTATAACCACCTGAACCACCTGTAACTAAACCATCTGAATCGAAACCTGTACCATCTAATATACCATCGAAATTAGCATCTACTCCTCCAGATTCTTCAACATCTAAACAACCATCACCATCAGAATCTAAATCTTGTGAATTTGGAATACCATCTCCATCTGTATCTAAACAAACTTGGTTACCAGATAAATCTACATTTAAAACTTTTGCGCCATCATTTGTACCTGAAGCTGGACCATTAGAAAAAACTGAAGCTGTTAAACCATTTCTTAATTCTAATAAATATAAAACTCCAGAACTATTATTGCCTAAATAAATTTTACCATCTAATGTGCTATAAACTGCGCCATAAACACCAGCAGCTAAATTGGCAACAGAACCTACTAAGCTTGTTTGTTTATTTAAAGTGTCAAATTTATATAAGTTTGTTGTATTATTTTCTATACCATAAAAATTACCATCAGCAGCATTGTAAGCTATATCTGATATATTTACACTAGCAGCAGCAAAACTACTAACTTGTGTTTTGTAAGTTGGTGAGTTAGGATCACCATCTATTACTTGTACAGTAGTTTGCGAATTAATTACATATTGCTTTCTAATAGGATCAAAAGCTCCAGAAAATAATGAACTCGTAATTGGAAGCGTTTCTGTAATATTAAAAGTAACAGGATCTATTAAAACAATTTTATTTGTTGTTCTATTTACAGCCCAAAACAAACCATCTGCTTCGTTAATTGCAACTGCATTTGCTTGAAATGTTAAGTTTTT
This sequence comes from Polaribacter sp. Hel_I_88, assembly GCF_000687935.1. Taxonomy (NCBI): domain Bacteria; kingdom Pseudomonadati; phylum Bacteroidota; class Flavobacteriia; order Flavobacteriales; family Flavobacteriaceae; genus Polaribacter; species Polaribacter sp. Hel_I_88. Next base: position 3,713,166 of record NZ_JHZZ01000001.1, read on the forward strand.
ATGAGGTGTAGCAACTCCAGTATTTAAATCTACTAGAAAAACTGTTGAAGGATTTCCTTGAAATAAATAACCTTTATCGGCATTTGGAAATGTAGAAACTGCGTTTCCACAACCTTCATCTTCATCTAAAATACCATCATTATCGTCATCTAAATCACAAACATTATTTATGCCATCTGCATCTGGATCATTTGCAGTTACTACACCAACTGTTGCACCATCTGTACAAATATCAACTGGGCCATACGCAAAATCTTGTTCTAAATTATCTTCTCCTAAAGCTAAACTTACGTTACTTGTATTTGCTGTTCCAACACCATCATCATCAAAGGTTTGAGTTAATGTAACTCCTGCTGGTACATTAGTAGCTGTAGAAGTATCTACAGTTATAGTATAGTTTCCTGCTGATAAATTATCAAAAAGATAATTTCCATTGGCATCTGTTGTTGTGGGTACATCATCAGAAGCATCTCCTGGAGTTCCTGGATCTAATGTTACTGTTGCTCCTGCTATTCCTCCTTCAGTTCCATCTTTTGTTCCATTTTTATTGATATCATACCAAACTAAATCACCAATACTACCTAAAGAAGGAGTTACAGTTAAAGTAGCAAAACTACTTTCTGATATACAAGTATTTTTAGTATGAGTTAGAACTACATAATATTTATTTCCGTTTAAACCAGTAACATCTGAAATAGACAAGTTAGCAGTATTTGTATTTGAATAAACCCCAGTATCTGTTAATAACGTTCCTCCATTATTTGGATCGCCTAAATACCATTTATAAATAATACTAGCATTTGCATTTCCTGCAGTAGTATATAGTGGTGTTCCATTATTATAGCCTGTAGCTTCTTCTGAAGAGCCAACTACACTAAAAGTAACAGGTAGTCCTTGAGAAACTGTTTGGTTTGCTGGAGCTGTTGTGATAGCCATTTGATGCGCAAATGTTTCTCTTCCATTTGCTCCATTATAGCCACCTGTTCCACCAGTAACTAATCCATCAGAATCAAAACCAGTTCCGTCTAAAACTCCATCATTATTTGCATCAACTCCACCAGATTCTTCAACATCTAGACAGCCATCTCCATCTGAATCTAGGTCTAAATTATTGTCAATTCCATCTCCATCTAAATCACAACTTATAAAAGTTCCATATACTCTACCATCAATATAAGTATTACCATTTACTAGTTGAGACACAATGAAGTTATTAGGTGTATTTGCATTCCAAGTAAAGGCGTTAAAAGAATTTCCATTAAACAACTCTAATTCAAATAAAGGACCATTTGCCACTTTACTACCATACATTTTAACATCTAAATTTTCATCAATTACAAATCTTAAAATTGGGGTAGATGAATTTATAGCATTTCCAAATCCATAAATTTGTGGAATTGAGCCTTGTCCCCACTTTGAACCATCTTTAAAACGAATGTTTTGACCAGTAGGTGTACTTGATTGCTGAAATTGAATCTCTTGTGAAGTTAATGAAGTTCCATTAATGGTTAAATTGAAACTATTATCCAATCTAGTAATATCTAAAACAAAACCATTACCTACAGGTGATAAACTAAAATTAACAGAGTTACCATTTGCTACAGCAAACGGAGTTTCTCCAATTAAAACCTCACATTCTTCCGTATCTAAAATACCATCATTATCATCATCTAAATCACAAACATTATTTATACCATCTGCATCTGGATCATTTGCGGTTACCATACCAACTGTTGCTCCATCTGTACAAACATCAACTGGACCATACGCAAAATCTTGATCTAAATTATCTTCTCCTAATGCTAAGCTTACGCTACTTGTGTTTGCTGTTCCAACACCATCATCATCAAAGGTTTGAGTTAATGTAACTCCTGCTGGTACATTAGTAGCTGTAGAAGTATCTACAGTTATAGTGTAGTTTCCTGCTGGTAAGTTATCAAAAAGATAATTTCCATTGGCATCTGTTGTTGTGGGTACATCATCAGAAGCATCTCCTGGAGTTCCTGGATCTAAAGTTACTGTTGCTCCTGCTATTCCTCCTTCAGTTCCATCTTTTGTTCCATCTTTATTGGTATCATACCAAACTAAATCACCAATAGAACCTGGATTAAATATTCCAAAATTTACATTTGTTTTTAAAGTAGTAGTTATAGAAACCCCTATTTTTCCATTTGTATTTCCATCATTGCCTGAATTTGTTCCGATATTTTCTCCAGTATTTATCCAACCTGTTGGTAAGTTTGCACTTGTGCTTCCTGTAGAAGTAGTGTGCAAAACTACTGTATAATTTGAATTTGGGTCTAAATTTAAAAATTCATAAGAACCATCTATATTTATAGGTTTGGTTGCAATAATAACGTTAGAATTATTAAGCAGACTTGCATAAAGTTGGGTTCCTGAAGGATTTGATATTCCATTACCATCAACAGTATTATCTTGTAAAAGATCTAAATCGTTAAATACATTACCTATAAGACCTGGAACTAGTGGATTGTTTGGGTTATCATCATAAGTATTATCTGAAAGTCCATAAAACTTTACATCTGCATTACCATTATTGTCAATTCTAAAACCATAAATAGGTTGCGTTGTATTAAACAACTCAACATCCACAACTGAAAAGTATTGAGGTTGACTTGCATTTCTACCTGCTGAACCATATCCTAAATTCCAATCATATTTTTTATTTCCATTAGGTGAGTTTACACCATCTTGAAAACCAAATCTTAATTCTCTTGCAGAAGTAATTACATTTCCTTGTGCGTTAAGTGGCACAATAATAAAGTTTGTATTCCCATCTCTTTCACTTACTACTAAATGATCATCATTTGTTAAAGCTTTGGCCCATAAAATATCAAAATCTGCACCTGTAGGAATACCTGAAGAACCATCATAAAATAAATAGTTTAGAGCATTTCTACTTTTTACCATAACCTGCATTGCGTCTTCCCAAGCTGGAATTCCATTTGATGTTAAAGTTTCAGTACCCTCATTATAAACTCCAACCCCATTTGCTGAACTTGTAAAGTTATTATTTGTAACAAACGCCCCAGCTGCATTAAAAAAACTTAACGTTTTAATAGTACCTCCATCATTAATTTTTGTATAATTCATTAATACTGGTAAAGTAGTTTGCCTAGAAGCTGGAGCTCCAGCAGAACCATATCCATTAGTTTGAGTTAAAGTATTACCATTAAACTCAATTTGAACTTCTGTAATTTTTTTGTTATCAGTCCCTAGCTTTACGTTATACAACGTTTGTGCAGAAATAAACCCTGCAAAAAGGGAAAACGCTAAGACTAATAATAGTTTTAAATGTAGTTTTGTTTTCATCGGTGATTCTTTTAGGAGTGGTTTGGTTATTTAGAGATTTTTATTTCAAGATCTAAAATTCAAAAACCATTGGTTAATTTTTTTATAATTGATTTTAAATAAGTATTGTAAAACAATGAACTTAAATACATCAACAAAATCAAATTTTATGTAAAAGATTTTTTTGTTGAAAAGCTCTTTGCATTGGGTTTTTACAAGTACTATTGCTTAAAAGGTTATTTTGTGAAATTCATAAAAAGATATTTAGGGTACTGGTAATTTAGCTATGCTATTGGGTTTTTTAAAATTCTAATTCTTTATTTTGAAATTATTTACGGGTTCAAAATTAGTGTTTTGCCGAGTTAAGAAAACTAATTTTTCGATGACTTGACAACATTTTACGATGTTTAGAATTAATAAATCAACATAGGTTGAAAGATGAACTAAACATAATAGTTAAAATTAAATTAATACAGGGGGTGGGTTTTCTTGGGGAAATCTAAATTATACTAAATAATTGGGGAAAGGTTAATTATACTTTTTTACTAAAAAAACATAATTTACTGAGTGCTAAAGTATAACAATTTTATCTAACTAAAAAAATAAATTTTAAAAAAATACAATTAAAACTTATTTTTCATTTTTAAGAATACCTAATTTGTATCTTTGCACCCCATTATTAAAGAAAAATGAGATTACACAGAAATTTAACATTTGCTGTTATAGACAGTATTAGAGATATATTTAACGAAGGTGTTTATGCTGATAAAGCTGTAGAAAAAGCATTAAAAAGAGATAAGCGTTGGGGAGCAAGAGATCGTAAATTTGTTGCAGAAACAATTTATGATATTGTTCGTTGGAACCGTTTATACGCAGAAATTGCCGAAGTTAAACTACCTTATGATAGAGATAACATTTGGAGACTGTTCTCTGTTTGGTGTATTTTAAGAGGTATAAAATTACCAGATTGGAATCAAATAGGAGATGTGCCAGAAAGACGTATTAAAGGACGTTTTGCAGAATTATCAAAAATTAGAAAATATAGAGAGTCTATTCCTGATTGGATGGACGAATTGTGTGTATCTGAATTAGGAGAAGAAATCTGGACCAAAGAAATTGCTGCTTTAAATGAGCAAGCTAAAGTTATTTTAAGAACAAATACCTTAAATATCTCTAAAGAAATTCTACAAAAGAAATTAAAAACCGAAAATGTAGATACTGAGTTTGTACCTCATCATCCAGATGCTTTACTTTTACCTGAAAGAGCCAATGTTTTTAAAACAGAAGCTTTTCATAATGGTTTTTTTGAAGTGCAAGATGCTTCATCTCAATTAGTTGCTGCATATTTAGATGTTAAACCAGGTATGAAAGTAATAGATACTTGTGCTGGAGCTGGAGGAAAAACCTTGCATTTAACTGCCTTAATGGAAAATAAAGGTCAAATAATTGCGATGGATATTTACGAAAGTAAACTTCGTAAACTAAAAGTAAGAGCTAAAAGAAACAAAGCACATAATATAGATATGCGTGTTATTGATTCTACAAAACCTATCAAAAAACTTTATGGCAAAGCAGATCGTGTTTTAATTGATGCTCCTTGTTCTGGTTTAGGTGTTATTCGCAGAAATCCAGATTCTAAATGGAAATTACAACCTGAGTTTATCGATAATATTAAAAAAGTTCAGCAAGATGTATTACAACAATATTCTAAAATGGTAAAATCAGGAGGAAAAATGGTGTATGCAACGTGTTCTATTTTACCATCAGAAAATCAACATCAAGTTAAAACTTTTTTAGCATCAGAAGCTGGGAAAGATTTTACTTTTGCTAGCGATAAAAAAGTACTTGCTCATGTTTCTGGATTTGATGGTTTTTATATGGCACTTTTAGAAAAGAAGTAAATTTTACATTGTTATTGCGTCTTGTAAAATTAATCTCCTGAAAAAGAAATTGTTTTATGTTAGAAACAATTTTATGATTAAAAAAAATATCCTTTTATTATGTATTTTGAGCTCAACATTTTCGTTTGCGCAACAAACGTACTATAATGATGTTAATTTAAATTTAACTGGTCTTACTTTAAAAGAGGAGTTAGCAACTAAAATTATTAGCACACATTCTCAATTTTTGTTTTACGACCAAATTTGGGGCGCTAGTAAAATTACAGATGTTAACCCAAGCAATAACCAACAAGTTTTATTAATCTATGGTTTTGAAAACGGTTCAGATGCTGATGTAACCAATGATCGAGTACGTGGAATTGATAACAACAGTGGAAATTCAGGAGATTGGAATCGAGAACATGTTTTTTCTCAATCGTTAGGCACGCCTCCATTATCGGATGCTGGTCCAGGTTCTGATGCGCATCATTTAAGACCTGCAGATGCACAAAGAAACTCATCTAGAAATAACAGAAAATTTACAACAGGTTCTGGGTTTTCTGGTATTCAACAAAACGGAGGTTGGTTTCCAGGTGATGAATGGAAAGGTGATGTTGCAAGAATGATGATGTATATGTATGTGCGTTACAATAATAGATGCTTACCAACAAATATCGGCATTGGAGACAACTCTACTACTCCAGATGATATGATAGATTTGTTTTTACAATGGAATGTAGATGATCCTGTTTCAGATTTTGAAAAGAAACGAAATACTTATCATGAAAATACTACAAATCAAAATGCACAAGGAAATAGAAATCCTTTTATAGACAATCCTATTTTAGCAACTAGAATTTGGGGTGGCACAAAAGCAGAAGATTCTTGGGGAATTTATACAAGTAATGATTCTCAAGCCCCTTCTACTCCAACAAATTTAACTATATCAAATAACACTACTTTTTCAATTGATTTATCTTGGGAAGCATCCACAGATAATGTAGCTGTTTCAAGCTATGATGTTTTTCTTGATGGCAATTTATTTATAAATACAACCAATACATCTGTAACAATAAATCAATTAAATTCTGACACAAATTACACGTTTACTGTTTTAGCAAAAGACATCGTTAATAATACATCAGCTCAAAGTGAAGCCATTAGTGAATCAACTTTAAAAGATACAGAAGCACCAAGTATTCCTTCAAATATTACAATTAGTAATGAAACAACAACTTCTTTCGTTGTTTCTTGGGATGCAGCAACAGATAATACTGCAGTCTTAGAATATGAAGTTTTTTTAGATGGAAACATAATCACTTCAGTTTCAGAAACCATGTTTACAGTTACTAATTTAGCAACTGCCACATCCTATTCAGTTCAAATTTTAGCAATAGACAAAGTCGGAAATAAATCTGATTTAAGTGATACAATAATTGCAACAACAAATAGTAACAATACTAATGCTACTGAAATTTTCTTTTCAGAATATCTGGAAGGGTCATCAAACAATAAAGCTTTAGAACTAGTAAATTTAACAGATGCTGATATTGATCTAAGTCCTTATAGTATAAAAAGACAAAGCAATGGAGGATTAAATGGTGCAGAATGGGAGTTCAATTTTCCGCTTTCAGGAAAAACAATCAAATCTCAAGATGTTTTTGTAATTGTAAATGAAGCTGCAGGAGAACACCCAGCAAGCAAATCTCAAAAAGGAAGAATTGCTGGAGATTTTTTAATTGCAATTGCAGATTCTATTCGAGTACATAATGGAGACACTAATTTTGGAGCACCACTAAATTTTAATGGAGATGACCCAATAGGCTTATTTAAAAACGATATTTTAATCGATATTATTGGTACTTATAACAGTGGTCAAATAGCATTTGGAATCGATAAAACGTTAAGAAGAAAAATAAATATCACACAACCAAACATTAATTTCGACTTATCAAACGAATGGGATGTTGTTGATAAAGACAATGCCGATGATTTTGGGCAACATAGTGCAATTGTTCTTTCAACTACTTCTTTTTCTAAAAACGATATACAATTTTATCCAAATCCTGTAAAGGACTTTATAAATATAACTAACAAAACAAATCGTGAAATAAAACACATTACGATTTATAATATGTTAGGAAAAAAAGTTTTTTTTCAAAAAAATCCTACTCATAATATTAACATTAAAAAAATATCAAAAGGAATCTATATGCTTACTTTTGAAGTCGAAAATAAAATGTATAAATCAAAAATAATTAAATATTAAAAAATGAAGAAACTATTACTTTTAGCACTAACTATGTTCTCATTTACTTTCTTTGCCCAGCAAAGTTATTATAATGATGTAGATTTAACGCTTTCTGGCATGCAACTTAAAGATGCTTTGGCTACCAAAACAATTGCTGCACATACTCGTTTTTTAGAATATACTAGTAGTGGACCAGATGTTTGGGATGCTACAATTGCAACTGATGACAATGTTAATTTTTCTGGTGATGTTGTTTTATTCTATGGCTGGGAAAATGGCACAGATAATGATGATACCAATGATTATTCGAGAGATAATCGTTATCAAGATAATGGTAGTGGAGATCCTTTTGCTTGGAATAGAGAACATGTTTTTCCTCAATCGTTATCAAATCCGCCAATGAATACAGAAATTCCAGGTGCCTCTACAGATGCGCATCATTTAAGAGCGGCAGATAGAGTTCGTAACTCAACTAGAAATAACAGAAAATTCGGAAGAGGTTCTGGTACTTCTAATTTTTCTAACTTAGATTTTCATGAAGGATTAGATGGTCCAAATACTGCTGCTTGGTATCCAGGAGACCAATGGAAAGGAGATACTGCAAGAATGATGATGTATATGTATTTAAGATATGGTAGTGTTTGTTTACCAACTGCAGTTGGTGTAGGAAGTAAAAAATTTACACCAGATGAAATGATTGATCTATTTTTAAAATGGAATGCAGAAGATCCTGTTTCTGATATAGAAATTGCTAGAAACACCTATCATGCAGACCTTTCTAATAGAGCTGCACAAGGAAATAGAAATCCATTTATAGACAATCCATATTTAGCAACAAGAATTTGGGGAGGTGAATCTGCTGAAGATATTTGGGGTATTTACAAAAGTACAGATACACAAGCACCTACAACACCAATAAACGTAACCTTAAGTAATATTTCTTTAAATTCTATTGATGTTTCTTGGGATGCCTCAACAGATAATATAGGAGTAACAGGTTACAATATTTTTGTAGATGGCGTTTTAACAGCACAAACTGCAAATACTAGCATTTCTATTACAGATTTAAACACAAATACTGCATATTCATTTACAATTGTAGCAAAAGATTTAATTAACAATATGTCTGCTGCAAGTACTCCTGTAAACGGAACAACGTTGCAAGATGCAAATCCACCATCAATACCAACTAATGTTGTAGTTAGTAATGAAACTGATACGTCTTTTAAAATTTCTTGGACAGCTTCTACAGATAACAATGCAGTTTCAGCGTATGAAATTTATATAGATAATATTTTAAATGGAACAACTTCAAATACTTTTTTCACAGTAAATGGTTTAACTAAATCAACAACTTATAGTGTAGAAGTTTTAGCTGTAGATACAGATAATAACAAATCTGACAAGACAACTGCAATCTCTGCAACTACATCTGCAGGCGCTTTTAACGGTGTTTCAGAATTGTTTATTTCTGAATATACAGAACCTGCTGCAGGTTCAGGGAATCAAAAAGCTATTGAAATTGTAAACCTTTCTGGTGCTACCATAAATTTATCTGCTTACTCCATACAAAAACAGTCTAATGGAGGTTCTTGGGTAGATGATTATCCTTTAGGAAATGGAAATATTATTCCTGGAGACGTATTTGTAATTGTGCATGCTGATGTATCTGAACAAATACTTATTGATGAAGCAGATTTATATGGACCACCTAATATAGATACTTTTCCTTATCAATTTGGATCACCTATGAACTTTAATGGAAACGACCCAATTGGTTTATATAAAAATGGTTTTTTGATTGATATTATTGGTGAAGAAGATAGAACTAGCGACCATATTCATAACAAAACTTGGCGAAGAAAAGCAACCATTATAGCTCCAAACACAAGATTTGACACAACTGAATGGGAAGTTTTACCTGCTGGAACTTTAGATAATTTTGGAAGTCATTCATCTACCTTAAATACAAATAACATTGTTTTAGATACTTTTAAAATGTATCCAAATCCTACAAATGGTAATAAAGTGTATTTTAACTTATCACAAGATACTCATATTCAAATTTACAATGTTTTAGGAAAACTAGTTTTGAACACAAAACTTTCTAGAGACCAAAACTCTATCAATGTTACTGATTTATCAAAAGGAGTTTACATGGTTAAAATAAAAACTGGTACTCAAGCAACTTTAAAGAAATTAATAAAAAACTAATTTTTAATTTTATAAACAAAAAACGATTCTTAATTGAATCGTTTTTTTTAATTTTTAAAATCAATGAAAAAAATATTACTCTTAACTTCTCTTTTCTTAACGTTTGTAGCTTCTGCTCAACAAGATTATTATAATGATGTAGATTTAACTGCAGAAGGTATCAACTTAAAAAACAATTTAGCAACAAAAACAATAAATGAACATACTAACTTTTTAAGTTACACTCCTGGTGTTTGGGAAGCACTTAAAGTTACTGATTTAAATCCTAGCAATACCTCAGAGGTTTTATTAGTCTATGGCTACTCAGCTTCTGGAAACACAGCACGTTCAAGAGGTAGAGATGAAAATGGTGGAGATCAAGGAGACTGGAATAGAGAGCACACCTACCCAAGATCTTTAGGAAACCCTAACTTAGGTAGTGTTGGTGCTGGTGCAGATGCACATCATTTAAGACCTTCGGATGTAAATTATAATGGACAACGTGGAAGTTTAAAATTTGCTGACGGTTCTGGAAATTCTGGAAATGTTTCTGGTGGATGGTATCCAGGTGATGAATGGAAAGGAGATATTGCAAGAATGATGATGTACATGTACATTCGTTACGATTCACAATGTTTGCCAAATGTTGTTGGTGTTGGCAGTTCTGCAAACACTCCAGATAATATGATTGATTTATTCCTAAAATGGAACGTAGAAGACCCTGTTTCTGATTTTGAAATACAAAGAAATACATATCACGATTCGAATGCAACTTACGCTCAAGGAAATAGAAATCCTTTTATAGATAATGCCTATTTAGCAACAAGAATTTGGGGTGGTGATGCTGCAATAGATTCTTGGGGTATTTACATCACAGCTGATGATGAAGCTCCAACAGTACCTACAAATGTTACTTTAAGTAATATTACAACAACAAGTATGGATGTTGCTTGGTCTGCTTCTTCAGATAATGAAGCAGTTACTAAATACGAAGTTTTTGTAAATGGTACTTTGAATGGAAATACAACAACCACAAATTATTCAATTACAAATTTAAATCCTAACACAACTTATAGCATTAGTGTTTTAGCAAAAGATATCGCGAATAATGCTTCAGCACAATCTACAGTTGTAAACGGAACAACATTAGCAGATTTAGAAGCACCTTCAATACCTACAAATATTACTATTAGCAACCAAACAGGTTCAAGTTTTAGAGTAAATTGGGAAGCTTCAACAGATAATTCTGGTGTAACTAGTTATGATATTTTTGTTGATGGTAGGCTTCATGGAACATCAACTAACACAAGCTATGATGTTACTGATTTAGCTGTTTCTACCACCTACAGCATAACTGTTTTAGCAAAAGATGCTGCCAACAATAGCTCTGCACAATCTAATCCTGTAAACGGAACAACTTCAGATGGAACTAGTGATGTTTCAGAATTATTTTTCTCCGAATATATTGAAGGAAATAGCTTTAATAAAGCGTTAGAAATTGTAAACTTAACAAGTAATGATATAAACTTAAATCCATATACTATAAAAAGACAATCTGGTGGCGTTTGGGAAGCTCCATTGCAATTATTAGGCACCATTTTTATAAATGATGTATATGTAATTATAAATTCTGATGCAACAAATGCAGATATACTTCGTGAACAGGATTTAGCAGTTGCAAACGTTACTCCAATGACTTTTAATGGAGATGACAGAATTGGTCTTTTTAAAAATGACGTACTAATAGATATCATAGGAGATTTAGATGGTACAGATACTTTTGCAGAAAACGTAACCTTAAGAAGAAATACAAATGTAAAAGGCCCTACAACAACTTTTAATGAACAAGCAGAATGGTCAGATTTTTTCTCTACAGAAGTGGTTTATAGTGATATTGGTAATTTTAATGGCACTTTAAGTATATTTAAGAATGATTTTTTAGATACTTTTAAAATGTATCCAAATCCGACCAATGGAAATTTTGTAAATATTGATAATTCATCAGACGCAAATATCACCATATATAATACTTTAGGAAAAGTTGTAAAATTAACGACGATAACTTCAGAAAAAAACAGCATTGATATTTCTGATTTATCAAAAGGAGTATATTTTATAAAGTTAGAAGTTGACAAAAAATCAATAACTAAAAAATTGATTAGAAATTAATCGAATTTTTGAAAAAATATTTTGAAAAAGGCTGTCTTAATAGATGGTCTTTTTTTTTGGTTGATAAACAATTAAATAACTCCATAACTTCAAAGAAATTAATTATTAGTATTCAATTGAAAAAAAGTAAATTTGCATTTTTCAACATTATACCAAAAACACGATAATGATTCATTTTTTCGGAGATTTAAAAAGTAAAATATTTGCAGTTCAAACCACTAAGAAACTAGCAAAAACTACCATTGATAAATTAACTTGGTTATTTGCCAATCAACCAAAAATAGAAGAACTATCTATTGATGCCAATTTTGTTGGACCAAGAGCTGCAATGATTACTCCTTGGAGTACAAATGCTGTAGAAATTACACAAAACATGGGGATCAAAGACATCATTAGAATTGAAGAATTTAAAGCTGTCTCTGAAGATTTTACAGATTTTGACCCAATGATTTCTGAAATGTATAAAGGTTTGCATCAAGATTCATTTGATATCAACATAAAACCAGAAGCTGTTTTAAATATTGATGATATTGCTGCTTATAATAACCAAGAAGGGTTGTCTTTAAGTGATGAAGAGGTTGAGTATCTAGAAAGTGTAGCAACTAAAATTGGAAGAAAATTAACAGATTCTGAAGTTTTTGGATTTAGCCAAGTAAACTCAGAACACTGCAGACACAAAATATTTAATGGAACTTTTGTAATTGATGGCGAAGAAATGCCAACATCATTATTTAAGTTGATCAAAGAAACTTCAAAACAATTTCCAAACGATATCGTTTCTGCCTATAAAGATAATGTGGCTTTTATAAAAGGTCCAAAAGTGGAACAGTTTGCTCCAAAAACAGCAGACAAACCCGATTTTTATCAAACAAAAGAATTTGAATCTGTAATTTCTTTAAAAGCAGAAACACACAATTTTCCTACAACAGTTGAGCCTTTTAATGGAGCTGCAACTGGTTCTGGAGGAGAAATTAGAGACAGATTGGCTGGAGGAAAAGGTTCTTTACCTTTAGCAGGAACAGCTGTGTACATGACATCGTATTCAAGATTAGAACAAAATAGATATTGGGAACATAAATTTGAAGCAAGAGATTGGTTGTACCAAACTCCAATGGATATTTTGATAAAAGCCTCAAATGGAGCTTCCGATTTTGGAAACAAATTTGGACAACCTTTAATTACAGGTTCTGTTTTAACTTTTGAGCACGAAGAAAATTCTTCTGTAAGTGATGCTCCTGCAAGAAAATTAGGGTTCGATAAAGTAATTATGCAAGCTGGAGGAATTGGTTATGGAAAAGCAGATCAAGCTTTAAAAGATACTCCAAAAAAAGGCGATAAAATTGTAATTCTTGGTGGTGAAAACTACAGAATTGGAATGGGTGGAGCTGCAGTTTCATCTGCAGATACAGGAGAATTTGCGTCAGGAATTGAATTAAATGCTGTGCAAAGATCAAACCCAGAAATGCAAAAACGTGCTGCAAATGCAGTTCGTGGAATGGTAGAAAGTGATGAGAATTTTCTTGTTTCTATTCATGATCATGGAGCTGGAGGTCATTTAAATTGTTTATCAGAATTGGTAGAAGATACAGGTGGAAAAATCGATTTAGACAAATTACCAGTTGGTGACCCAACTTTATCTGCCAAAGAAATTATTGGAAATGAATCTCAAGAAAGAATGGGATTGGTAATTGCTGAAAAACATCTAGAAACATTACACAAAATTGCAAATAGAGAACGCTCTCCTATTTACGATGTTGGCGAAGTTACTAATGATAACAGATTTACTTTTGAATCAAAATCTACAGGAGAAAAACCTATGGATTTAGCTTTGGAAGATATGTTTGGTTCCTCCCCAAAAACAATAATGACAGATAAAACTGTCATCAGAAATTATAAAAATTCAAGATATAAAATAAAGAATTTACAAGTCTATTTAGAGCAAGTTTTACAGTTAGAAGCTGTTGCTTGTAAAGATTGGTTAACAAACAAAGTTGATAGATGTGTGGGTGGTAAAGTTGCCAAACAACAATGTGTTGGACCATTGCAAATTCCATTGAATAATGTTGGAGTAATGGCTTTAGATTACAATGGTAAAGAAGGCGTTGCAACTTCAATTGGGCACTCCCCTATTTCTGGTTTAATTGATGCAGCTGCTGGAAGTAGAAATGCCATTACAGAATCTTTAACCAACATGATTTGGGCACCTTTAAAAGATAATTTAGATTCAGTTTCATTATCTGCAAATTGGATGTGGCCTTGTAAAAATGAAGGTGAAGACGCTCGTTTATACAAAGCTGTAAAAGCAGTTTCAGAATTTTCGATTGCTTTAGGAATTAATGTTCCAACTGGTAAAGATTCTTTATCAATGAAACAAAAATATGCAGATGGTGAAGTTATTGCTCCAGGAACTGTTATTATTTCTGCTGCAGGAAACTGTAACGCAATTAGTAAAGTTGTTGAGCCGGTTTTACACGTTGATGGAGGCAATATCTATTATATTAATATTTCTCAAGACGAATTTAAATTAGGAGGAAGTTCTTTCCATCAAGTTTTAAATACGATTGGTAATGAAGCTCCAGATGTTAAAAACGCTGCTTTTGTAAAGAACACATTTAATACAATTCAGAATTTAATTAAAGATGATAAAATTTCTGCTGGGCATGATGTAGCTTCTGGTGGTTTGATTACAACTCTTTTAGAAATGTGTTTTGCTGATGTAAATTTAGGAGCTAATTTTGATATTTCAGCTTTAAACGAAGAAGATTCAATTAAAGTTTTATTCTCAGAAAATTCAGGAATTGTTTTTCAAGCGGATGCTTCTGTAGAAACAATTTTATCAGTAAATAATATTGAATTTTTCAATATTGGAACTGCTAATAATTCAGGAAAAGTAAATATCAAAAATAACCAAGAAAGTTTTTCTTTTGAGGTTGCTAAAATGAGAGATGTTTGGTACAAAACTTCTTATTTATTAGATGATAAGCAAACTGCAAACGATTTGGCTAAAAACAGGTTTGATAATTATAAAAATCAACCTTTAACCTATAAATTTCCAGAAAATTTTACAGGAAAACTTCCTGTCATTTCGAACGCAGTCGAGAAATCTCGTCCAAAGGCAGCCATTCTTAGAGAAAAAGGTTCTAACTCAGAACGTGAAATGGCAAATGCAATGTATTTAGCTGGTTTTGATGTAAAAGATGTGCACATGACCGATTTAATTTCTGGGCGTGAAACATTAGAAGATATTCAATTTATTGGTGCTGTTGGTGGTTTTTCTAATTCTGATGTTTTAGGTTCTGCAAAAGGTTGGGCAGGTGCATTTCTATACAATGCAAAAGCCAATAAAGCCTTAAAAAACTTCTTTAAAAGAGACGATACTTTATCTGTTGGTATTTGTAATGGAGCGCAATTATGGATGGAATTAGATTTGATAAATCCAGAACACAAAGTTCATGGGAAATTAGTTCATAATGATTCTAAAAAACACGAAAGTTCTTTTACTTCTGTAAAAATTCAAGAAAATAATTCTGTAATGTTATCTAGTTTAGCTGGAACTGAATTAGGGGTTTGGATTAGTCATGGAGAAGGAAAATTCAATTTACCAGAAGCTGAAGAAAACTATAATGTTGTTGCAAAATATAGTTATGAAGGTTATCCAAATAACCCAAATGGCTCTGATTTTAACACAGCAATGCTGTGTGATAAAACTGGTAGACATTTAGTGACTATGCCACATATAGAGCGTTCTACTTTTCAATGGAATTGGGCAAATTATCCTGCAAACAGAAAAGACGAAGTTACACCTTGGTTAGAAGCTTTTGTAAATGCAAAAAATTGGATTGATGCTAAGAATTCTTAAAACTTAAACACTAAGTTTTACGAGAAATTTATTGATTATCATAATTATTTTAACATAATTTTAGTATTGTAGGATTCTTTTATCTATTTTTAAGATTCAATTAATTGCTGATTAGAAATAAATTATGGAATTCAACTACATTGCTACACAAGATAAAAATGGATTCGTAAAAAATTTATTTAAACTTTCATTTGTAAATGATGATACTCCTTTTAGTACTATAATAATACCTGTTGGTTTTACGTCTTTTGCCTATTTGTTTAACGATGGGCAAACTTCCTTTTTAGGTGATAAAGAAATAAAACTAAAAGGACTTATAATAACTGGACAATGTTATGGAGCTTATAATTATTTTGTAAACAAGAGTGGTTTAACCTATGGTATAGAACTGCATCCTACAGCACTTTATAAAATTTTTAATACTGATATTTCAAAATTCACAAACAAACACACACCTTTAAAAGAAATTAATAAAGATCTAGATTGTTCTTTCTCTAAAATATTTTTGAAAACTAAGAATGATGAAAAAGCTTTCGCCAGTAAAATTACAAGTTTTTTAGATAACATAAATCCTTTTATAGATAGTGATGTTATCCAAATTGATAAAGCAATCGATTATATTTTTGAAAAACAAGGGATGCTTCAAATTAGCGATTTGTTAAACTTAGTACCTTTTAGTCAAAAATCATTAGAAACAAAATTTAAAAAAATAATAGGGTTAACTCCAGGTAAATATATAAGAATGATTCGTTTTTCTGAATTAATGAGAAAGTATGAAAGTAAAAAAATAGATATGAATGATTTAATTGTTATGTATAATTATTATGATAAGTCTCATTTTTTTAAAGATTTTAAACTATTCTTGAGCCAAAACCCAAGAAATTACTTTAAAATGGAGTATCCTTTGCTAAAAAAATATTTAAAATAATTAATTTTACGATTATTTACAATTTAATTCATAATAATATGTTAAATTTACAATAATTAATTATATATAGTTTTGGGGGAAACTTTATTTAATAATTTTAGAGTACTAATTTTTATAATTAGTACTCTTTTTTTTGGACTAAATTTTAAATAAAACACCTCTTAATAAGTAAAATTACTTTTCTATAAGCCTTTCGTTTACTTTTCACTTACAAAATTCTGAAGGAATGATTCCTTGAAAAATTGAAAATGTATCAATCTATTCCTATTAATGTATCATAAATTTTAATGTGTGGTTTCGAATTTTAACAATGAAACCACTAAAATTCATTTTAAAAAAGTTTTTTAAAAAATAAATTTAAATATTATAAAAAAAACTTTTAGCAACAAACAAACATTCAACTAACTGATTTTTAGTGTTTTAATTTTTCATCTTCATACTTACTTGTAGTATTTATAGCATACAAACAACTTTTTTTTGCTTTTAATATCATTTTAATAAAACCAACCCTTAAGATTTCTCGTATATATTTTTGAAAACAATAATTATTAACTAAAATCAAATTAAAATTATGAAAATCAATTTAAAATTACTTGGAGGAATGCTTTTTATGCTTCCTTTAACAATGGCAGCTCAAAGTCCTATAAGTGGATTCATGAAAGCAAAAGGGGAAGGTAGTATAACAGTTACACAATCTAGAGAAGATTATAATGATGTTTTTTTAGTACCAAACAAAGTAAATTCAGTTCCTGTATTTAATGAGGTAACTACAAAAAGTGTTTCATTGTATGCAGAATACGGTTTTTCTGACCGTTTAAATTTTGTAGTAAGTTTACCTTATATACAAACAACAGGTGAAGCAACTCCTGCTACTTTAGCAAACAATGGCTTTGAAAATGAAAGAAGTGGATTTCAAGATGTAAGCATTTATGCTAAGTACAAAATTAAATCGTACGAAGTTATGAGTGGTAACTTAGACATTATTGGTGCTTTAGGTGTTGAAACGCCTTTAGGAAACTATAATGTAGATGAAGGTTTACAATCTATTATTGCTATTGGTAATCGCTCAACAGATATTACTGGACTTGCAATTGCTAATTACAAACACAACTCAGGAGTTTTTGCTATTGGTCAAGTGGGCTACAGCTTACGAAGCAATGAAGTACCAAACGCTCTTATTAGTCAGTTAAAAATAGGGTATGCAGCCTCAGTAATTTATGGTGATATTTATATTGCAAACCAATTATCTGGATCTGATGGAGTAGACATTTTAGGTGAAGGTTTTACTGGATTTTTCCCTGCAACTCGTGTAAATTACACAAGAATTGGCGCTAATATGTTTGTACCAGTTGTTAAAGGATTTGGTTTAACAGCAGGAATAAACACCTACATATCAGGACGAAATTTAGGAGATTCTACAGGAGCCTATAGTGGACTTTCTTTCTCATTTTAATCAAACATTAAACTAAAACAAATAATCATGAAAAATATATATAAAAAATTCGGTATTGCACTTGCTTTTTCAAGTGTACTTTTAACTGCAACTTCTTGCGAAACAACCTCTTCTTATGAAGATGAATTACCATCAATAGCAAATATTGCTGTATCAAATGACGCGTTTTCTACGCTAGAAGCAGCAGCTATTAATGGTGGAGTTGCAGGAGTTTTAAGTAATAGTAATCCTAATGATGCATCAGGAGATTACACAGTATTTGCACCAAACAATAGTGCTTTTGCACGTTTAGGTTTAAACGAATCTACGTTAGGTGTTTTACAAACTCCTTTTTTAACAAATACTTTATTATACCATGTTTCTAACGGAAATTTAACTAGTTCAGCAATTACTGCAAATGGAACTTCTGCATCTGCTTTAGGTGGATTAACTAGAAGATTTGTAAGTAGAGATGGATCACTTTTTATCAACGGATCTAAAATTATTGCTACAGATATTACTGCAGAAAATGGAACTGTACATGTAATTGATAAAGTGATGATTGCAACTGGAGGTAATGTTGTAGAATCTGCAATTGCACTACAAACAGCTTCAGTATTTAAAACCCCAGAATTAAGTTATTTAGTAGAAGCTGTAGTTTTTGCTGGTTTAGCAGATGCTTTGAGCAATCCTGCTGCAAAATTTACAGTATTTGCGCCAAATGATCAAGCTTTTATTGACCTAGGTGCAGCTTTAGGATTAACTTTTGATGAGCCTTCTGATGTTAGGATGATTGATAAAGATTTATTAACTGCGGTTTTATTGAATCACGTATTTGCAGATACAAGTAAAGATAGCTTTACTTCTGAATTAAATGCAGGTTCTTATAATGCTTTAGGAGATGATAACATTCAATTAGGAGCTTATAACAATGGTGTTTTAACTGTTAGTGGTTCAGGAAATGCAACTCCTGCAAACATGGTAATTCCAGATGTGCAAACTACAAATGGTATTGTACACGTAATTGACCAAGTATTGTTACCTGTATTATAAAATTATATTTCGTATAATTTTTAAAGGCAACTGTTTAAAACAGTTGCCTTTTTTTCTTCAAACTTTTAGAGTCGTTTCAGCATAAAAAAAATCCACAAAAAAATAATTTCTGTGGATTTTTGTACGTTTAAATATTTTTAGTTAATAGAGACTAAAATAATCTTTATCCATTTTTTCACCAACTAAAGACAAATCTTCAACTAATTTTTCTATACAAACCTTTAAATCTCCTTGCACATCTTCAATAGTTTTATATTGATGATCATATTTCAATTTCCCGATTAAAAATGCTGCAGAATCTTTGTGTGGAATCTCTTCTTTTGATAAATATCCAATATAATAATGAATACTATTTAAAGAGTTCATAATAGAACGTGGACAAGTAGGATTTAGAATTAAAAAATCTAAAACAGTATGGCTTGTTGGCACTTTTCTATAAAATCTACGCATCATGTCATAACTTTCTACACATTTTAATAAGGTAGTCCATTCATAACTGTTATTTACAGAAATATCTGAATTTACTTTTTCTACTAATGCATCATTATATTTAGAGTTTATAATACGAATTACTTGGTTTGCTCTTTCTATATAAATGCCTAACATAATAATAGCGTACACTTCATCATGTAGTAATGTTCCTCTTATTTTGGTTCTTAAAGAGGCTATATTTGCAGTTACCATTGTTGTAAAATCAAATAAACCATTTTTTACAAAAACATCTTTACTATAATTTTTTACAACTCTATTTAACGTGTTTATGGATTCGTACAATTCTGATGAAATTAAATCTCTTGCACCATTTGCATTTTGCTGTGCATTTTGAATTGATGACAAAATTGAGAATTGTTTATCCGGATTTAATCCAATGTCATATAGAACTTTTTGTTCATCTAATTCTTTAACGTCTTTTAATTCCTCTTCATCAGCAACAAAAAGCATTGATCGTAAAACAAATTGTCTTGATTGAGATAACTCGTTTGGAGCATCTAATGAAGAAAAATAATTTACATTCATATATCTTGCTATATGTTCTGAACGTTCTAAATAACGTCCCATCCAAAATAAATTATTGGCTACTCTTGCTAACATAAATTTGTTTTATTTTTTTAATACCCAAGTATCTTTAGACCCACCACCTTGGGATGAATTTACTACTAAATTTCCTCTTTTTAATGCAACTCTTGTCAAACCACCTTTTAACACAAAATCTTTGTCCTTACCTAATAATGTAAACGTTCTTAAATCTACATGTCTTGGTTCAAAAGAATTTTCATCTTCTATATATGTGGCGTGAGTAGAAAGCGACATAATTGGCTGTGCAATATACTTTCTTGGGCTTGCTTTTATGGTTTCTTTTACTTTTTCTATTTCTTCTTTCGTTAATTTATTTCCGATTGAAATTCCATATCCACCAGATTCATCAACGGGTTTTACCACCAATTTATCTACATTTTCTAAGACATATTTTAATTCATCTGGTCTGCTACAATGATACGTATGTACGTTATTTAAAATGGGTTCTTCATCTAAATAATATTTTATTATTTGTGGCATATACGTATAAATTGCCTTATCATCTGCAACCCCAGTTCCTGGTGCATTTACCAAGCAAACTTTACCTTTCATATAGCATTTAAACAATCCTGGCACACCTAATAAGGAATCTTTATTAAATTCTAAAGGATCTATAAATAAATCATCTACTCTTCTATAAATTACATCTACTCTAACCAAACCTTTAATGGTTTTCATGTACACAAAATCATTTTCTATAAACAAATCTCTACCCTCAACCAATTCCACTCCCATTTGTTTAGCTAAAAAAGAATGCTCATAATATGCTGAATTATAAACACCTGGTGTTAAGACCACGCATTTAGGAATGTCTACTCCTTTTGGTTTTACAGACTCTATAATTTCAAGCAAATTTTGTCCATAATCAGAAACATTATAAGATTGGTAATGATTAAAAACCCCAAATAAAGTTCTTTTTAAGGCTGCCCTATTCCCAACAACATAACTTACACCAGAAGGACAGCGAATATTATCTTCTAAAACATAATGATTCCCATCCGAATGTTTTATCAAATCTGTTCCAGAAACATGATTGTAAATTCCTCCAGGAGGATTAAAACCTTTCATCTGTTTTAAAAAATTAACAGAAGAATCGATCAAATCTATAGGGACAATTTTATCTTTGATTATTTTTTGATCATGATATAAATCCCATAAAAAAAGATTTAAAGCTTTACTTCTTTGTAAAGCGCCTTTTTCGATTTTTTGCCATTCTTCATATCCAATTATTCTTGGAAACAAATCAAAAGGAAAAATCTTTTCTTTGGTTTCTTTATCTCCATATACTTGAAATGTAATTCCTTGATTAAAAAACGCATCTTTTGCTTTGTCGTTAAGATTTGCAAAATCGTTCACAGAATACTCACTAAATAAGTTGAAAAGTGTTTCATACACTTCTCTTACTTCATTATTATCTGTAAAAATTTCATCATAAAAATTAGAATCATATTTGTAGGATGAAAAAATTGGTAAACTAGTTGGTGCTTTCAAATTGTGTACTTTTTTGTAAATTTAATAAAATAAATTATAAATATTAGTCTAAATTACTGAATTAAATTAAATAATTTACATCAAATCGCTAAAAAAACTAAATTTAATACACAAAAACTAAATTTTTATTAAAAATTCAATAATAAGCAATTAGTCGAATTTATTTTATGATATTTGTGTGTTAAATTGTATTTGCTTCATTATTTTAACAGAAGCTTAAAACCAAATTACTAAAAGACGCATTTATGGCATTAAAAATTGTAATATCACACAAAACTAAATATAAATACGATCGTGCTGTAAAGCTTTCTCCACATATCTTTAGGTTAAGACCTGCACCTCATAGTAGAACTCCAATAGAATCTTATTCATTAAAAATAAAGCCAGAAAATCATTTTTTTAACTGGCAACAGGATCCTTTTGGAAATTATTTAGCAAGAGTGGTTTTTCCTGATAAAACAACAGAACTTTCCATTGATGTAGAAATAATTGCAGATTTAAAAACTATTAATCCGTTTGATTTTTTCGTAGAAGAATCTGCAGAAGAATTTCCTTTTACCTATTCTGAAAACACAAAAAAAGAACTACTACCTTATTTAGAAGTTACTGAAAAAGGTCCTTTATTAAAAGATTTTGTAGCGTCTTTAGATATGACTCCAAGAAAAACTATTTATTTCTTGATTGATATCAATAGAAAAATATACGAATATTTAAGCTATAACATCAGAATGGAACCTGGTGTACAGAGTTGTGAACAAACTTTGAGTCAAAAAAATGGTTCTTGTAGAGATTATGCTTGGCTTTTTGTGCAAGCTTTGCGTCATTTAGGTTTTGGTGCACGTTTTGTTTCTGGCTATTTAGTACAATTAAAATCCGATGAACAGTCTTTAGATGGTCCTTCTGGTCCTGCTGAAGATTTTACAGATTTACATGCTTGGGCAGAAGTGTATTTGCCAGGTGCTGGTTGGATTGGTTTTGACGCAACTTCTGGTTTATTAGCTGGAGAAGGTCATATTCCTTTAGCTTGTACTCCAACTTTTGAAAGTGCTGCTCCTGTTTTTGGTTTGTCTGATGTTTGTGAAACTGAATTTGAATTTGAAAATTCTGTAACCCGAATTTTAGAATCGCCAAGAGTTACAAAACCATACACACAAGAACAATGGAAAGCCATTGATAAATTAGGGAATAAAGTTGAAAAAGAGCTGCAAAAAAATGATGTTCGTTTAACAATGGGTGGAGAACCTACGTTTGTTTCTGTGGATGATATGGAAGGTGCAGAATGGAACACAGATGCAGATGGAACACACAAAAGAACATTAGCAGCAGATTTATCCAAACGATTTTTAGATAAGTTTTCTGAAGGTGGATTTTTACATCATGCACAAGGAAAATGGTATCCAGGAGAACCTCTTCCAAGATGGTCTATTGAACTAGTTTGGAGAAAAGATGGCAGAAAAATATGGTTCAACCATGATTTATTAGCTGCTTTAGGACCTAAAACTAAAATTCCTGACAATGCTGATGTTTTATTTTTAGAAAAATTAACGAGTTATTTAGGTGTTTCTTCAAAGCATATTATGCCTACTTATGAAGATGCATTTTTAATGATGTATGAAAAAGGAAACTTACCAATTGATTATAATCCAGCCGAAGATAAAGACAGTACTTTGGCTGAGAAAAAGATTGCAGAAATACTAGAAAAAGGAACTTCAAAATCTGTAGGTTATGTTTTACCTTTAAACAAAACTGAAAATAAATGGTTTAGTAGTGAGTGGACTTTTAGAAGAAAACATATTTATTTAACACCAGGGAATTCGCCTGTTGGTTTGCGTTTGCCTTTAAATTCTTTAGAGCAAAAACCAGAACACGAAATGTTCCCCATTTACGAGCCTGATTTATTTTCTAAAAAGAAAAGATTACCAAGTTTTAGACAAGTAGCGTCTAAAAGATATGACGATTTTCAACAAAATGGTGTGCCAACAAATATGCCTAACTATTTTGTGAGAACAGCTATTTGCTCTGAAATTAGAGAGGATAAATTACATTTATTTTTACCACCTTTAGACAATGCTGAATTTTATCTAGATTTATTAGCATCCATAGAAGCCACTGCTAAAGAATTAAACATTCCTGTAATTTTAGAAGGTTATGGAATTCCACATGATAACAGAATAGAGTCCATGAAAATTACTCCAGATCCAGGAGTTATTGAAGTAAATGTGCATCCTTCTTTAGATTGGAATCAACTTAAAAACACCACTTTTACAATTTACGAAGAAGCAAAAAAATCGAGATTAGGTACAGAAAAATTTATGTTGGATGGCAAACATACTGGAACTGGAGGTGGAAATCATGTAACTTTAGGTGGAGTTTCGCCAAAAGATAGTCCGCTTTTGCGTAAACCAAGTTTGTTACGAAGTTTGTTAACTTTTTGGCAACATCATCCAGGATTATCGTATTTATTTTCGGGCTCTTTTATTGGTCCAACAAGTCAAGCTCCAAGAATTGATGAAGCAAGACATGATAGTTTGTACGAGTTAGAAATCGCTTTTAGCCAAATTCCAAAAGATGGTGAGGTTCCTTTTTGGTTAACTGACAGGTTATTTCGTCATTTATTAACAGATTTAACAGGAAACACGCACAGAGCAGAATTTTGTATCGATAAATTATATTCACCTGATTCATCAACAGGAAGATTGGGAATTTTAGAATTACGTGGTTTTGATATGCCACCTCATGCACAAATGAGTCTGGTACAAAACTTATTGGTAAGAACGTTGGTTTCTTGGTTTTGGAAAAAACCTTACGAACACAATTTAGTTAGATGGGGCACAGAATTACATGATAAATTCTTAATAGAACATTTTGTAAAAGAAGATCTTAATGACGTTGTAAATCAACTAAATAAAGCAGGTTATAAATTTAAATTAGATTGGTTTGATCCTTTTTTCGAATTTAGATTTCCTTTATATGGTATGGTTGATATCAATAATATTCATTTAGAATTACGTGCAGGAATTGAACCTTGGAATGTTTTAGGTGAAGAGATGACAAGTGGTGGTACTGCAAGATATGTAGATTCTTCTTTAGAAAGACTGCAAGTAAAAGTATCCGATTTTAATACAGAAAGATATACCTTAACTTGTAATGGTGTAAAAGTACAATTAAAAAGTACAGGAACGCATGGAGAATACGTTTCAGGAATTCGTTACAAAGCTTGGAATCCATACTCAGCTTTACACCCAACTATAAAAGAAGATACACCTTTAGTTTTTGATATTGTAGATAATTGGAACAAACGTTCCATTGGTGGTTGTACTTATTTTGTAGCACATCCAGGAGGAAGATCTTATGACACCTACCCTGTAAATAGTAATGAAGCTGAATCTCGAAGAATTAATCGTTTTTGGGATTTTGGCCATACGCAAGGAGAAATTAAAACGAAAGAGGAAGCTAAAAAAGATAAAGAAAGACAAGAAAAAGAAGCACAGGAAAATGATAAAGGAATAACCAGAGGAATTAAAAAACAAGAAAGTTCTAAAAAATTCAATTTTAAGGAAATTCCTATAAACCCAGAATATCCAAATACCTTAGATTTGCGACTTAAAAAATAATTCGTCTTGATAAAAAAACCAGTTACATCTTTCTTTAAAGATTATTTTAAAGATTTTGAAAACTATGATGAAGTTTTAAAGTCTGATATGAAGATAAACCCTACTTGGGAAAAATTATTATCGAATTTTTCTAAATTGGGTATTAAAGAAATTACAAAAAGACAAGAAAATTTAGATTGGTTATTGGCAGAAAATGGCGTAACCTATAATGTTTACAACGATCCCAAAGGGTTAAACAGACCTTGGAATTTAAATATAATTCCCTTTGTGATTGATCACAAAGAATGGAAAACTTTAGAAAGAGGTTTGCAACAACGTGCACACGTTTTAGACTTGATTCTAAAAGATATTTATGGAAAAAGAGAATTGATAAAAAATGGAATTATTCCTCATGAAATCATCTTTTCTCATCGAGGTTTTTTAAGACCTTGTGATCAAATACACTACAAAACAGCACAACAATTGTTAATGCATTCTGCAGATTTGGCAAGAGGTCCAGATGGACGAATGTGGGTTGTAAATGACAGGACTGAAGCACCCTCTGGAATTGGGTATGCTTTAGAAAATAGATTTTCTACAAGAGAAGTTGTACCTGATTTTTTTAATGAAATTAATGTAAAACAACCTTTTGGTTTTTTTCAGGATTTTAATCAGCTCTTAATAAATGCTGCAGTAAATAATAAAGAAAATCCGACGATTGTAATTTTAACACCAGGACCACATAATGAAACGTATTTTGAACATGCGTATTTATCTTCTTTTTTAGGGTATCCGCTAGTAAAAGGAAGCGATTTAGTTGTTAGAGATGAAAAAGTTTGGATCAAAACCTTAAAAGGATTAATTCAAGTGGATGTTATTTACAGACGTGTAGATGATGCTTATGTAGATCCATTAGAATTAAAAGGAGATTCCTTTTTAGGCGTTGCTGGTTTGTTAAATGTTGTGAGACAGCAAAACGTAGCGATTATGAATCCTATTGGAAGTGGTGTTTTAGAAAACCCAGGACTGATTCCGTTTATGAATTCTATTTGTAAATACTTCTTAAAAGAAGATTTACTGTTACCCCAAATTGCTTCTTGGTGGTGTGGACAAGAAAAAGAAAGAAAACATGTTTTAGAAAACATAAAAGATCTTGTTGTAAAACCTATTGATATTACCAACAGAGAGAATATTTATTTCTGTGAATTTTTAAGTGATGTTGAAATAGCAGCTTTAAAAAAGCAAATTTTAGCAAAACCCTATCGTTTTGTGGCACAAGAAAAAATATCTTTTTCTACAGCACCAAATCTTACCAAAGAACATTTAGAACCAAGAAAAGTTGTTTGTAGAACTTTTGCTATTGCTAAAAATGAAACTTATAGCATTATGCCTGGAGGTTTAGTTAGAGTTGCAGCAGAAAGAAAAGACATGAGAGTTTCCAATCAAAAAGGAGGCACAAGCAAAGATTTTTGGGTTACCAATAATCATAAAAAAATCAATAAAAAACTTCATAGATATCATTGGCATCACTCAACTTCTAACAATTTAACTGGTATTGAAAATTTACCAAGTAACACTGCTGAAAATTTATTTTGGTCTGGTAGATATTTAGCAAGAACGCTAATTACTGCAAGGTATATTAGAATGGTTTTAAACCAAATGAGCAATTCTGAATTTAATAAACGAGATTCAGATTCTGAAAGTTTACACATTTTATACAAATCAATAACACATTTAACATCTATTTTTCCTGGATTTACAGGTAAAAACGAAGAAAACGCATTAAAAGATCCTTTAAAGGAAATTGCTATTGTACTTTTTGATAAAACCAAAGTTGGTAGTTTAGCGCACGCACTTTCTTCTTTTAACAATTCTTATTATTCGTTAAGAAATTTATGGTCTAAAGATATGTGGCGTGTTTATGATATGTTGCAAAAAATTTGGCGCGATTTTGAAGAAAAAGATCATCAAAATGAAAAAAAGATCATTAAATTATTAGATACTGTTATCACAAAATTAATTGCCTTTATTGGTTTAATTGAAGAAAGCATTTTAGTAGATCAAGGATTGTTGCTATATTTTATTGGTTTACAAATGGAGTTAGCAACCATGTGTATTGATAAATCTCGAGCACTTTTAGCAATTAGTTATGAGGAAGATGTAGAATATGAAATTTTAGAATCGTTATTAAATAGCCACGAAAGTTTAAATATTTATAGATATAGTTTTAAATCTTATTTAAATGTAGAAAATGTAGTGAACCTTATTTTGTTAGATAAATCGTATTCAAGATCATTAAAATATCAATTAAACAGAATTAAAAGAGACGTATTTAAACTACCAAAAAGGAACGAAAATGCGTTGTTAACATCTGTACAAAAAGCAATTACAGAAGCTTGCGATTTAATTGAAAACGCAAAAGCAACAGGTTTAATTAAGGTTGATAAAAATGAGGTTACTAGAAAAAATCTAGAAAGTTTATTGGCTACTTTAAGTGATAAAATTCATGATACTTCTATGTCTTTAACAGATATGTATTTTAATCATTCTGATGAACAAAAACAGTTAGTTGATCAAAACTACACACTTTAAAATGATTTTTTCAATTATACATACAACAAGTTATAAATACGACAATAATGTAACATATTGTCACAATTTAGCCATCTTAAAACCAAAAGATTTTATTGGTCAAAAATTATTGAACTACGAATTAGAAATAACTCCAAAACCCAGTATTTTAAATGAAAATACAGATTTTTTTGGAAACGCCGTAACTCATTTTTCTATTGATAAACAACATAAAGAACTTATTGTAACTGCTAAAAGTACAGTAGAACGCTCTTATGAAGTTCAAGAACTAAATGAAAATTTAAAAGGAGATAAACATATTACTTTAGAAAAAGCTCTTGAAAAACTAAGTACGTTTTCACCAGAAAACATAGATGCGAAACAGTTTTTATTAGATTCTGCCTTCATTAACAAAATATCGACTACCATTAAAGAATATGCAGAAATTTCTTTTAAAAAAGAACGTTCAGTTTTTGAAGCTTCGAAAGAATTAATGAAACGTATTTTTACGGATTTTAAATTTGATGCCCATTTTAGTACAATTGCAACTCCTATTGACGAAGTAATGAAAGAAAAAAAGGGTGTTTGCCAAGATTTTGCCCAAATTGCTATTGCTTGTATTCGATCAATTGGTTTACCTGCCAGATACGTGAGTGGCTATATAGAAACTTTACCACCTCCTGGAAAAGAAAAATTAGTAGGAACAGATGCTTCTCATGCTTGGTTTTCTGTATTTATTCCCAATTTTGGTTGGGTAGATTTTGACCCCACAAACAATCAAGTTCCAAAAAACCAACATATTACAGTTGCATTTGGTAGAGATTATTATGATGTACCACCATTAAAAGGTGTTATTTATGGTTCAGGAAATAGCATTATGAAAGTTTCTGTAGATATTAGACCTGCAAAAAACTAAAAAAATGCTTTGAAATTTTTAAAATATAAAATTTCAAAGCATTTTTCTTTTAAATAAAGCAACAAATTAGCAGGCAATATGATATTTTACATTCTCTTTTATGTAACTCTCAATAGCTCCTTTACTTTTAAGTTGATCCATAATTGTGTACAAAGATAGTATCATAGAGATATTTTCTACTTTACTTAAAATTTGAAAACTTGTTAATGGATTTTCTTTAATTACATCTAACACAGACAGTTGTTGTGCTGTTAAATTATTATTTTTCATAGTATAATTTTTAGAAGTACAATATACTAATAATTATACAAACTATTAAAAAAAAACATAAAACGTTAATTTACAACTATATAATAATTTAAAAAACAACTACTTTAAAAATAGTAAAAGCATAAAAAAGTTGTTTAATTTACCTTTTTTATGTAAATCAAACAACTTTTTATAAAAAACAAAATAAATTTAAAATTAGCTTTTAAGCAGCATAATGATATTTTCTATCTTGTTTCATGTAGCTTTTTAGCACACCTTTGGTACTAAGTTTGTCTATAATATTATACAAAGATAATATCATAGAAATACTTTCTACTTTTTTTAAAATTTCGAAACTTGTTAAATGCTCAGTTTTTACAGCATTTAGTACTGACTGCTCTTCAGCAGATAGGGTAGTTTGGATCATAGGGATATAATTTAGATAGTAAATATAGTCTTTTTTTTAAAAAACTAAAAAAAAACACCATAAATTTTAATAAAATTTTAACAATTTATTTTTGAATCTTATAAATCACAAAAAACAAGTGCTATAAATTAAAAACCTATTACCAAAAAATTGATAAAAGAGAAGACTTTAAACCACAGTAGCAATTATTAAAATAATTTATTTTTTGTTTTCAATAAGGTACATATCAGAATATACTTTGGTAAAATGCGCTCCAAAAAATAAAATTAAACTCGAATAAGAAACCCAAAGCATAATTAAAATGATAGATCCAGCTGCTCCATAAGTAGAACCTGGATCCATTTCACTAAAATACCAAGCCATTAAATATTTACCAATTACAAATAAAATAGCTGTTAAAGCTGCACCAATTCTAACTGCTCGCCAACGAACACTCTTTGTAGGCAGATATTTAAACATTGTTGCAAAAAGTACATAAATAAAGAAAATAGAAATTGTAAAATCAATTAAATAAACATACTCAAATAAACTTGCTGGCACAAAGGCTTCTATTCTGTTACTAAACGCACTTATAATTGACGTAAAAATAAAACTGATTAATAACAAAAATCCTATAATTAAAATAAATCCAAAGCTTTTTAATCTACTTAAAAGCATTTTAACAAAACCATTTGTAATTTCACTTTCTTTAATTTTCCAAATTTTATCAAAAGCAGCTTGAAGTTGGTAAAAAACTCCTGTAGAACCATAAATTAAGGTTATAAAACCAATAATTGTGGTAAAAATAGAAACGGATTCATCTCCCCTATCCAACATCATTACTCTTATAGATTCTGCTGTTTGCACACCAACTGCAGCAGAAATTTCGTCTAACAATTCTCCTTGCACAATTTCTCTTCCCCAAACATTGCCTACTAAATTTAATATAATTACAATTAAAGCAGGTAAAGACAATATTGCATAATAGGCAACAATTGCACTCAGCTCAAATGGATTGCTGTTAAACCAATTATTAGCTGTTTTTATAAAAAGTTGTGGTAAATCTTTAAGTTTAAATTTTAATGTCAAGTTTTATAATGTTTAGATAAAAAATAATCCAAAGCACTAATAACTTTGGGTTATTTTATGATTTTTTAAGCTTCTCCTCTAGCAGGATAATCTTCTTTTAATATGTAATCAATTCCGTTTAAAACATCTTTAAACTCAGGTCTTCCAAAGGGCATAGATTGAATTGACTCCCAATAAATTTTCCCTTTTTTATCAATCAAAAACAAACCAGGCTCTGTAAAATGTTTTGGCTCTTTATCACTAATCCCTTCAGATATAAACAAGCCCCACTTACGAGCTTCATCTATTGAAAAATCATAACCAACTGGAATCCCTTCAATTGCCCACTCTTTATACGTTTCTTTAGCAATTTCTTCTGTATTTGCGCTAATTGCAATTAAATTAACGCCTCTTTTTGTAAAATCTGGAATCTTAGTTTGTAATTCTTCCAGTTGCTTTTTACAAACTGGGCAGTGTTTACCTCTATAAAATAAAATTAGTGTAAAATTTTCAGGATTTTGTTCTTGCAAATTCCACTGAGTATCGTTTACTAAATCAATGGTTAGTTCTGGTGCTTTATTTCTAGGTTTTATCATCTTTTAAGTTTTTATGCGTTTTCTGTTGTGTTTACTTCTAGTTTTGGATAATCTGTATATCCCTTAGCTCCTGTTGTATAAAATGTATCTTGATTCCAATCTGCTAATTCTTGGTTTCTTTCAAAACGTTCTACCAAATCAGGATTTGACACATACAATTTTCCAAAGGCAACTAAATCTGCAAATCCGTCTTCAATTACTTTATTTCCTGAAGCTTCATCAAAACCAGCATTGATCATTAAAGTTCCATTATATAAAGGTCTAAAATGTGCTGCAATATTTTGAACAGCAAATTTTACATCAGAAACATCATTGAAAGGTTCAGATAAATGAACGTATGCTAAGTTGTAATCATTCAATTTTTTAATGATATACTCAAAAGTAGGAATCGTTTCTTCGTCCATTTCCATCCCAAAAATTCCATGTAATGAAGGGTTGAATCTTGCTCCGATTTTTTGCTCGTGTAAAACTTCTTTTATCGCATCTAAAGTTTCAAAAAAGAAACGTGCTCTATTTTCGATACTTCCTCCATATTCATCTGTTCGTTTGTTGGAAGTTTTGTTAAAAAATTGATGAAATAAATACCCATTTGAAGAATGGATTTCTACGCCATCAAAACCAGCATCCACAGCATTTTGTGCAGCATTTTTAAAATCAGCTATTGTTCTTTTAATATCTTCTTTCGTCATTTCTTTAGGCGTAACTGTTTCTTTTTGTCCTTGAGGTGTATAAACAGTCTGATTTGCATTTAAAGCAGAAGGCGCTAAAGGCAATTCTCCATTATGAAAATCGGGATGCGAAATTCGCCCAACATGCCAAAGCTGAATAAATATTTTTCCTCCTTCATTATGCACTCTTTTGGTAACTTTTTTCCAACCTTCTACTTGCTCTTTGCTATAAATACCTGCTGTGTTTATATAACCCACAGCTTCTTTTGAAACTTGTGATCCTTCTGTAATAATTAAACCTGCAGAAGCTCTTTGCTCATAATATAAGCCATGCAAATCGCTGATTGGCACATTGCCCTCATTATCTGCTCTACTTCTTGTCATAGGAGCCATGACAACTCTATTTTTTAAGGGTAAGCCATCAATATTATTAAAATTTTGTAATAAAAATTCTTTCCTCATTATATTCTCTTCTTTTTGTTATTATTCAAATTATTATTGATGAAAATCTTTAGTAGGTAGATAGTTTTTCTTTTTTCTTAGTCAATTGTTTGTCCAAATCTTTTATAGATTCGTTAATAGAACTTATAAAATTATCGTGACTTGCTTCTGCAAAAATTCTAGGCCCAGGAACACTTACTCTAATATTACAAATCATTCCTGTTTTATCAGATGATGTGTTTTCTGTTTTAAAAAAAACATCTGCTCTTACTATCATTTGAAATTTATCGTATAATTTTTCTAGCTTTTCTTTTGCGTATGCTTCTAATCTATCACTAGCTTCCACATCATGGTATTCGAAATTAATATTCATAGTTGTATTATTTTAAATTAATAGACTATAAAATTATTTATAAACAGTAATGTAAGTTTGCTGAAATGCAATTAAGTTGAACTCAATTGAATTGTTAACACCTTTTTAAGAGATTATTTCCTTTTTCTTGAAGTGATAAAATAAACGCCCGTTAATAAAACACAAGAGGCAATAATTGATTGTGTTGTTAAGGTTTCTTCTAAAAAATACCATCCCATAAACAAAGCAATTACAGGATTTACATAAGCAGATGTTGATACTTTTTCTGGAGACACATTTTTTAGTAGATAATTAAAAGCTGTAAATGCTGTAATACCTCCAAAAACTATTAATAAAACCATAGAAATTTGAACATTTGCGCTCCAATTTAAAGGTGAAAGCCAAACTTCATTAAAACTTAAACTTGCTAATAGTAAAACAAAACCAGCCACCAACATTTGGTAACCTGTGGTAACCATAAAACTTTTTGGTAAATCTGCTTTGGATACAAATACGCTTCCATAACTCCAACTTAACACGCAGGTTAGCATCATAAAAATACCTAACAAAGTTCCTTCAGAAGTTATTAATGCTTTTTGACTGACTAATAAATACATGCCAAACATTCCTAAAATTACACCAATTATCGATTTTCTCTGAAAAGGTTTTCTATCAATTAATCGTAATAAAAAGAGCACAAAAAGTGGTTGAGTAGATGCTATTAAAGCTCCAAAACCACTATCTACATAACGTAAAGCCCACACAAAAACTCCATTTCCATAAATCAAAAAAAAGAATGAAGCAATCATGGAATTTAAAAATTGCTTTTTAGATATTTTTAAAGGTTGTTTTAAAATAAACGCTAAGAATATCATTAAAATACCTGCAACAGAAAAACGAATAGAAGCTAAAAAAAAAGGCGACAATTCTGTAACTGCTACTTTATTAAATAAATATGTTGAACCCCAAATTACATAAATTGCAAAAAAAGAAATAGCAATAAGAAATTTAGAATTTTTCATATGTATTAAATTTAGAATTCAAAAATACTACTATTAAGCATCTCATAAATTTTTATAATACAAAAAGTGTTTAAATGTTTATATTTGAGAATCAAAAAGAAAAATTCAATCTTAAACAAAAAATAATTGCATAAAAAATACCCTTTTGATCCTTCCATAAAACATCATATTATTATTGCAATTGGTTTAGCAATTTGGATTTTCGTTTTTTTATACTTTACAGAACCTTTAGATGTAAATCAATTATATGATGATGAAAAACTACTCTTTTTAGCTGGTTATGGTATTATTGGTGGCTGTTGTTATTTGTTGTTTTTGCCACTTCAATATATAATGCTGCATAAAAATGATAAAAGTTGGACGATTTTAAGCGAACTACTTTTTATAGGACTATTTTGTGTTTTTGCTATTACCATTTCTAGATTGTATTATTTATACATAATTATGGCGAATGAAGTAAATCCTTATGGTTTATGGTATATGCTTAAAAGTATTTTTTTACCTGCAATTGCCACCATTTTACCAATTATTATTTTTGGGCGATTTGCTTTTGGCAAATACAAAACCAAACAAATTGAAGCGAAGAAAATAGAAATTAAAGGTGAAGGAAATTATGAAGGCTTGCGTTTGTTTTTAAATGATATAATATCAATTCAATCTTCAGATAATTATGTAGAAGTTTTTTATGTGGTTGGCAAAGACTTGAAAAAGACTTTAATTAGAAATAAATTGTCTGTTATTGCAGATGAATTTCCTTTACTTTTAAGAACACATCGTTCTTATTTAATTAATCCCTATCACTTTTTACAATGGAAAACAGAAAATAGCAAACTGTTTGTGTTGTTATTTCACCACATAAAAGTGCCAGTTTCTAGAACCTATCAAAAAGAGGTAAAAGCAGCTTTGAATTCTACCACAGAATAAGTGCATTTCGCCCCAAACACCTATATATAATGACTTTATTGATTTTTACTTTCTAATTTTGTCTCAGAAAGTTTAATCAATAAAAACATCATTATGAAAACTCAAATCACTTTAATTAGCATTTTATTTTTATCAATCTTTAATTTGTTAGCGCAAAAACAACAACAAGAAGTTTTAATTGTAGGCACCATGCACACTGTGCCAAAAATTGTAAAAAAAAGTTACAAACCCATGTTGCGTTTTGCTAAAAAATACAATCCTGAAGCAATTTTTGTAGAATCGCCAATGGCAAATGACACTATTTCTTGGGAATATTTAAAAGAAGGTTGGTCTAAAAATTATCAGCGATTTTATAAATTATCTGATTCTTTGCAGAAAAACTTTAATTTTAATCAAACTAAATTTAATATTTTATCAACCAAAAATTTAAAAGATTTAAATGCTGATGAAATTAACTATCTAATTAATAGTTATGGCTACAAAAGAGATAATGGAAATTATGAGCTTTTATCATACATAAAAAAATACGGAATTGGTGGCGCTAAAAAACCAACAAGACACGAAGATGGAGATTTAACATACAAATTGTCCATCAACCAAAATTTGAAAGTTACCAATATGGATGATCAACAAACAAATGATTTATACCATAATGGATGGACAAAATGTAACAAAGAAGGTTCTAAAAATGGTAGTAATGCCATTGGTTCTGAGATCAACAGAAAACAATGTAATGCTGCTAAAATTCCTGCGATTTTAAGGAAATTAGGAAAACACACTAATAAAAGAGCATCTTTAGAAGGGTTGCATACAATGAGTTCATTCAGTTATGTTACAGAAGATACTGAAGGTTGTTTGGAAGGTAGAAAATATTGGAATGAACGAAATATGAGAATGGCTAAAAATATTGCAAGTCAGGTTTTAGAGTCTGGCAAAACAAAAAATATTGTTATGGTTGGTGCAGCTCACGTAATTGGTATAGAAAAGGAATTAAAAACAAATTATCCTACTTTAAAAGTAATCTTAATGAACGAGTATTAAACTTTCTAAAATACTTTCCATTAAAAAACCTTCACGAATTTCGTGAAGGTTTGTATTTCATAAACAATTAAATTTATTGATCTTTTTTCTTATCAGTAATTGTTTCTTTATCTAAACTAAAGTCTTTATTCTCTTTTAAATTTGGTGATGGATTTGTTGGATCGTTTTGTGTTTTTGATCTGTCAAATTTTTTATTGTCTTTTATAATTCCCATAATATTTTGTTTTTAAATTTTCTATAAAACTAAAAAATACTTTTAAAACAACTAGTTAAAGACTTGTTAACAAATAAATTACATTGTTAAAATAGTTTATGAGTTAACATTTACATCTTTTAAGACAACAACATTTTTAGTTATTTTATAATTTCGGAACTCAACTAAAAAACTGAACAAATGTCAATATTAACTATAATTTTAAGTGTCTTATTACCTCCAATAGCTGTGTTTTTAAAACATGGTTTAGGAACTCAATTTTTATTGAGTATTTTATTAACCATTTTAGGTTGGTTGCCAAGAGTTGTACATGCACTTTATGTAAACAGTAAATAATTATGAAGGAAAATACAAAAAAATACAATTCGGACATTACAAAAGAAGATTTACAAGCTTTAGGAGATAAAGCTGGAAATTTAAGAAATGATAATGGAGAAGATGAACTTTTAAAAAACAAAGTTACGAATGATTTCTCTGGAAAAGACTTAGATGTTCCTGGTAGGAAAGCTCGAAAAGAAGTGACTAAAAAAACTCTTAAAGACGAAGAAAATCAATTATATAGTATTGGAAGCGATGATAATGAGAATTTAGAAATTGATACTATTAACCATAAAGACAAATAAAATGGATTTGGATAATAAAGAAAAGAAAATAAAAATAAAAAAGAAAAATGCCGATGAAATTCTGGCAATTAATCATGATGCAGATGGCAATCACATTTCTAATGTTAGATCTGGAATAACTTATATTCCTGAGAAAAATGGAAAAAAAAGTAAATAAACTAATAATTTAAACCTCACAAATAATTAATTTGTGAGGTTTTGGTTTATAAAACCATTATCAAACTAACTCTCTTCTTTATTTTTAGTGTTGATAAAATCAATATCTCTTGTGTTTTTTTGAACGGTAATTGCACCAAAAAGACTCAATAAAAAGGAAATTCCATAGAAACCTTTTTCACTCAAAGCCAAATCTGCATTTCTTAAACCGATGATTAATAAAAGTATCGAGGCTATTGCAACCACCCAACTTATTCCATAATACATATCACTTACTTTTAAGTTTTCAGCCTTATCTCTAACTGCTTTTTGGAGGGAAATAACTGCATAAATGCCCATTAAAAGTATGGCAAAATAATAGCCTTTTTCATTTAATTCCATGCTTGCATTCCACAAACCAATACAATAAGAAAGCAACCCAATAATTACAATTCCCCAAGTTGCACCAATATATGCTGCTGTTGGTTTTTGGTCGTTTTCATTTTTAAATGTACTTTTTTTCTGTTTTTTAGTTTCTTCGTTTGACGAAACATTTGTTTGATAATTCATAATTTTTAGTTTAATAATTATGATACAAATTTGCGACAGTTTTAAAGTTCTGTAAATCCTACTTTTACAAATTACTGACGACTTAATTATAAATAAAAAGTATATTAAATTTATAATTCAGTATATTTATAAACTATTTACTGACGATATAATGATAAACTTAAATGAGGTTTTAAAAACTTTAAATGATGATAAACAACAAGAATTTATCAATTATTTAGATAAAAAGAATAAAAGAAAAGACGCTAAAAATATTCAATTAGTAAAATTATTGTTGATTGATAAGTATTCTTCTCAAGAAATATCAGAAAAAATCTATGGCAAACAAAACAAAGTGGCTTTGCATGCTTTAAGAAAGCGTTTGTTTCAATCTTTAATCGATTTTACTGCAAATACCTGCATTAAAGAAGAAAACTCTTTAGATGTAAAATTGATAAAATATATTATTGCTGCCAGAAGTTTTCTTCAAAAAGAGCAAATTGAAGTCGGTTATCAAATTTTAGACAAAGCCAAAATTATAGCTACTGAATATCAATTATTTTCGATTTTAAATGAAATTTATCATACTAAAATACAATATGTGCATCAGTATAAAACTTTAAATTTAGAGGAAACGATTTGTAATTTTAAAGAAAATCAGCAACAATTAATACAAGAAGACAATTTAAATATTGCCTATGCTAACATCAGAAAATCGCTAAATGAATATCAACAAAAGAAAACAATAATTGACATTAAAAAGCTCATTGAAAACACTCTGAAAACTCAAAACATTTCAGATTTAAGTTTACTGTCTTTCAAATCATTATATCAGCTTTTACAAATAACCACAATTTCTTCTTCACAAAAATTCGATTATTATAACCTAACAAGTTTCGCTACTGAAACATATAAAATTGTTGAAAATCATACATCTAAAAACAAGCAACTATATTATCATATCGAAATTCTATATTTAATTTCTAACATATTTTTCAGAAACAAAAAGTTCCATCAATCTTTAAAATATTTACAATTGATGAATTTTTACATGAACGAAAACAAGCAAAAATATTTGAAAGACTTTTCCTCAAAACACGATTTATTACTTGCCTTAAATTATAATTATATAGAAAAACAGGAAGAAGCAATTCAACTTTTAGAGAATTCTATCAACAAAAAAAGCAGCAACGTTATTCAGAATTTAGATATTTATTTAACTTTAATTGTATGTTATTTTCAGCATAAAAATTTAACAAAAGCACAAAATTTATTGTCTAAATTATATCATACAGATAAATGGTATCTCGAAAAAGCAGGTTTGGTTTGGACAATTAAAAAGAATTTAATTGATATTTTATTACAAATAGATTCTGGACATATAAATCTAGTTGAATCTCGTTTAAAAAGCTTCAAAAGAAACTATTTTAAACACTTAAAAGATATACATCAAGAAAATGTAATTGCCTATTTAAAACTGGTAGAAATCTATTATAAAAATCCGGAAAAAGCAAGTTCTAAAGAGTTTTATAACAGAGTAGAAACATCATTTAATTTTATTGACAACAAAAAAGAAGACATTTTTATGATGAGTTTCTTTGCTTGGTTAAAAGCAAAAATGACTAAACAAGATGTTTATTTGGTTACTTTAGAGTTGATAAATAGTTAACTTTAGCTTTGCGTTTTAATTAATTAATCTATTAATAAAAATATTTTATCTTTGGTTTCATTGCTTTGATTAAAAGAATATTTACCCTCTTATAAAAAATTATGCTAATTAAATTTAACGAATACAAACAAATCCTAAAATTATTTTTTTTCTTTTTTTGTGTTTCACATACAATTTGGGCTAGCTCTGAGACTAATAAAAAGCATATTTTAAATTTTAATCAAAGTAAACAATCAACCTATATTAAGGGAAAAATTTTAGATGCAAAAACAAAAAAACCGATTGCTTTTACTACAATCATATTAAAAAAAAGTAGTTTAGGTTATTACGCAAGTGAAGAAGGAGATTTTAGTATTAGAAACTCCGAGAAAAATGAGTCAGATGTACTTTTAATTTCTTCTATTGGCTATATAAGTAAATCTATTTTGTTTAGTACGTTAAAAAAAAGCGGAATTAATTACATCTATTTAGAAGAAGCAAATGAAAAGCTAAATGGGATTACTATTACTTCGAAAAGAAAAAGAAAAGTACGTAGGAAAAATTTAATCCGAGAAGCGATTAGGAAAATTCCAGATAATTATCCTGTTCAACCTTTTACGCATGTTTCATATTATAGAGAATATTTAAAAAGAAACGAAGAATATTCAAATTTAAATGAGGCCATTATTCAAACCATAGATACAGGATTTAATACCGCTTATAATTACAATAAATTTAGACTTTTAGACTATAAGAAAAATAAAGATTTCCCAAGAGAAACATTTATTCCAGATAAATACGACAGTGTTTGGCAAACTCCTGATTATCAGCAGCCAAATAAATATATTCCATATGGTAAAATTCCTAACCAAGGTGGAAACGAGTTTTTTATACTCTTGGCTCACGATCCAATTAGAAATTACGACACAAATTCTTTTGCTTTTATTTATAAATTTTCTAGAGATTTTTTAAGAAATCACTCTTTTGATAAACCAGTTAAAGTATATCAAGATAATATACTTCTATATAAAGTTAATTACAATAGTCGTAAGGTTATTATAGATAGAGGAACACTTTTAAATGCTAAGAATGATGCACCAGATTTTAAATCACATTATGTTTTAGATTCATCTGGTGAAGTTAAAACGGACGCTGTTCTTATTGACGGTGAAATTTTTATAAATCCAAAAGATTTTACGATTCATAAAATTAAATACAAAGGTGTTTTAGAATCTACAAAAAAGAAAATTTATGAATTATCATTAGAATATGGATATTCAGATCAAACTAAAAATCAAATGAAATTGAAATATATTTCGTTTAATAATGAATTTTTTACAATTGATCAAAATGACGAAGATTACTTTAAAGAAACGACTATAGATCAACCAAAAATATATAATAGGCGCGAAATATTAGTTCGAACAAACGCCATAATAGATGAAAAAACTGCCACCAGTAAATCTCATTATGATTTTTTTCAAAATGATAAAAAGTTAAAAATTGATAAAGTTGAAATTGAAGGTAAAAATATTAGAATCCTTTTTTCAAAACCATATGACATGGATATTAGGTTAACTTTTTGGATTAGAAATATAAGAGATATACAAGGAAGAGTTATAAATGAAAGGAAAGTTGTTCGTTTTTATCAATATCGAGAGCTATTTGTTCAAGAGTATAATGAGAAATTATTGTTTGATGAAAAATGTTACATGATAGATTCACCCTTGCACAAAAACTGTATATCTACAACTAACAACATCTATAAATACTTTATGAATAGCCCTCTAAAAAAAGATAATTAACTTTTATAAAATTAATTCGTTTTTCAGATTTATTTCAAAATTATGATCCCTTCTTGAATAATATCTTTTAACTACTTTTGTCTCTTCACTAATTCAGCTTCAATATCTTTTAAGGTAAAACCTTTTGCTTGTAACAACATTAAATAATGAAATAACAAATCTGCAGATTCGTATAAAAACAATTCATCATTGTTATCCATAGCTTCAATAACGGTTTCTACAGCTTCCTCTCCTACTTTCTGCGCAATTTTATTGATGCCTTTATCAAACAAACTTGCTACATAAGATTTTTGAGTTTCTTTATTGGCAACTCTTTCTGCTATCACATTTTCTAAAGTCGATAAAAACCCAAAATTAGAATTGTTTTCTTCAGCCCAACAAGTATCAGTTCCTTTATGGCAAGTTGGCCCTTTAGGATTTACGGAAATTAATAAAGTATCATTGTCACAATCTAGTTTTATATCCACTAAATTCAACACATTGCCACTTTCTTCGCCTTTGGTCCACAAACGTTTTTTTGTTCTACTAAAAAAAGTCACCAACTTGGTTTCATTCGTTTTTAAAAAGGCTTCTTCATTCATGTAACCCAACATCAACACATTTTTTGTGGTGGCATCTTGAATGATTGCTGGCACTAAAGCCCCTTTTAATTTCCCCAATGGGGAAAAAAGTAGACTCTTTTCAATATCTATAAAACTCATTATTTTTTATTTTATGTCAGTTCGAGTGATTTCGATTTTTCATCGAAATTGTATCGAGAACCGTTAATTACTAATTTACTCTCTTTTTTACTTTGACAATTACTAAAAGTAAAAATTGTATTATAAACGTATTTCAATATTATTTTTTTTCAATTCCTTTTTCAAATCCAAAATCGGGATTTCCCCAAAATGAAAAACACTTGCTGCTAGAGCTGCATCCGATTTTCCATCCACAAAAGTATCAATAAAATGTTGCACAGTTCCTGCTCCTCCAGAAGCTATAATTGGAATGTTTAATTCTGTTGATAATTTTGCTAAAGCCTCGTTTGCAAAACCTGCTTTTGTGCCATCATTATTCATAGAAGTAAACAAAATTTCTCCTGCTCCGCGTTTTTCAACTTCTTTTGCCCAATCAAATAAATTAAGTTCTGTTGGGATGGTTCCTCCAGCTAAATGCACAAACCATTCTCCATCAATTTGTTTAGCATCAATAGCAACCACCACACATTGACTCCCAAATTTATCTGCCAATTCGTTTACTAATTCTGGTCTTTTTACTGCTGATGAATTGATAGAAACCTTATCTGCTCCACATTTTAAAAGTAAATCTACATCTTCAACAGACGATATTCCTCCACCAACTGTAAATGGAATATTTACTTGTTCAGCAACTTTCAAAACCATTTCACGCATAGTTTTTCTACCTTCTAACGTTGCAGAAATATCTAAAAAAACCAATTCATCTGCTCCTAAATCTGCATATTGTTTTGCTAAAACCACAGGATCTCCAGCATCAATTAAATTCACGAAATTAACACCTTTTACAGTTCTTCCGTTTTTAATATCTAAACAAGGTATTATTCTTTTTGTTAACATAAGCCCATTCTAACCTTCCCATTTCGACTGCGCTCAATGCAGGCTTGGGAAGGAACTAATTCGTTAATATTTATATAATTATGAGTATTATTTTAAATATAATTATCCATAATGTCAGTTCGAGTGATTTCGATTTTTCATCGAAAATGTATCGAGAACTTTTTTATAATTCAGAGGTAAATCAAAATAACATTTAGTTATTTAAGATAAACTCTTCCAATTGTTTCAAGCTAATTTTATTTTCATAAATCGCTTTTCCAATAATTACGCCTTCACAACCATTTTTTGCTAATTTTGGCAATTCATCAAAGGTTGAAATTCCTCCAGAAGCAATTAGTTTTATATTTTTTACTTCGGATAAAATCTGTTGATATATCTCAAAACTTGGGCCTTGTAACATACCATCTTTAGAAATATCTGTACAAATTATATATTGAATTCCCTTTTGCTGATAATCTGCAATAAATGGAATTAACTCTAAAGAACTTTCTTCTTGCCAACCATTTGTAGCAATTTTTCCTCCTGAATTATCTGGATAAAAATCGGCTCCTAAAATTATTTTTTGGGATCCATATTTTTCAATCCAGCCTTCAAAAACTGCTGCATTTTTTACAGCAATACTTCCTCCTGTAATTTGGTTTGCGCCAGAATTAAAAGCAATTTCTAAATCTTTATCAGACTTTAAGCCACCACCAAAATCAATTTTTAAATTGGTTTTAGTTGCA
The DNA here is from genome assembly GCF_000687935.1 of Polaribacter sp. Hel_I_88. Taxonomy (NCBI): domain Bacteria; kingdom Pseudomonadati; phylum Bacteroidota; class Flavobacteriia; order Flavobacteriales; family Flavobacteriaceae; genus Polaribacter; species Polaribacter sp. Hel_I_88. The sequence goes on from NZ_JHZZ01000001.1 coordinate 3,755,934, forward strand.
ATTTGCTCTAAAACTTTATAGTTGATAATTTGACTAGCTTTAGCCCCATCTAAATCTACAACATGCAAATATTCAATTCCTGCTGCCTCAAATTCTTTGGCAACTTCTAACGGATTTTCGTTATATATTTTTTTGGTATTGTAATCTCCTTTTGTTAGACGAACACATTTTCCGTCGATGATGTCTATTGCTGGTATAATTCTCAAAATAGTTGTTAGTTTTTAGTCGTTAGTTTATAGTTCCAAAAAATTCTTCAGAATCTGCTCTCCTGCTTTGGATGATTTCTCTGGATGAAATTGAACTCCATAAAAATTATCTTTTTGCAATGCTGACGCATATTCTATTTCATAATCTGTGGTTGCAATCATTTCAGCACATTTTTCGGCATAAAAACTATGTACCAAATACATAAATTCTTTATCTTTTATTCCTTTAAATAAGTCCGATTTTAAGTTAGAAATTACATTCCAACCCATTTGCGGAACTTTTACATTTTTAGAAAACTTTTTAACTTCAACATTAAAAATACCTAATCCTTTTGTATTCCCTTCTTCAGACGAATTACACATCAATTGCATTCCTAAACAAATACCTAAAACTGGCTGTGTTAAAGTCGGAATTACTGTATCCAAACCACTTTCTTGCAACATTTTCATGGCAGAACTTGCTTCTCCAACTCCAGGGAAAATAACTTTATCAGCGGATTTTATTTCATCGATATTATTTGACAGAACAGCATCAATTCCCAATCTTTTAAAAGCAAACTGAATACTTTTTATATTTCCTGCTCCGTAATTAATTATTACAACAGAAGCCCCATCTAACTTCCCCAAAGGGGAAGAACTCTCACTCGTACTTTTATTTTTTAGGATTTCTTTTTTCATTTTTTTAAATTATAAACTTGCTAACACAAGAGTGTTTCTTCCCTTGAGGAAGATTAAGATGGGCTACAACATTCCCTTTGTTGATGGCAAAAACATTTTATTTGCATCTCTTTTTACAGCCATTTTCATAGCTTTTGCAAATGCTTTAAAAATTCCTTCTATTTTATGATGCTCATTTGTGCCTTCTGCTTTGATATTCAAATTGCATTTTGCGCCATCAGTAAACGATTTAAATAAATGATAAAACATTTCTGTTGGCATATCTCCTATTTTTTCTCGTTTGAATTCTGCATCCCATTCCAACCAATTTCTACCTCCAAAATCAACAGCAACTTGTGCTAAACAATCGTCCATTGGTAAGCAAAAACCATAACGTTCAATACCTAATTTATTTCCTAAAGCTTTGTTGAACAATTCTCCAAAAGCAATCATTGTATCTTCGATTGTGTGATGTTCATCAACTTCTAAATCACCATCAACTTTTATGGTTAAATCCATATTTCCATGTCTCCCAATTTGATCTAACATGTGATCGAAAAAATGCAACCCTGTAGAAATATCATTTTTTCCTGAACCATCTAAATTTAATTTGATGTAAATTTTGGTTTCGTTTGTATTTCTTGTGATGTCTACAACTCTATCTTTCAACTTTAAAAATTGATAGATTTCTGACCAATCAGTAGAAGTTAAAGCAATACAATCTATGATTTCTTGTTTCGAAGTTTCAATTTCGTCAGCACCTAAATCTGGATTTTCTGACAGAAAAATTCCTTTTGCTCCTAGGTTTTTAGCCAATTCCATGTCTGTAATTCTATCACCTAAAACAAACGAATTTTCTAAATCATAGTCTTCAGAAAAATATTTTGTTAGCAAACCTGTTCTTGGTTTTCTGGTTTCTGCATTTTCATGAGGAAACGTCTTATCAATATGAACATCAGCAAAAACAACACCTTCTTTTTCGAAAGCAGTCATTACCTTATTTTGTGCTGGCCAAAAAGTATCTTCAGGAAAAGAATCAGTTCCCAAACCATCTTGATTGGTAACCATCACCAATTCGTAATCCAATTCAGTAGCAATTTTTGCCATGTATTGAAACACTTTTGGATAATATTCTAACTTTTCTAAACTATCTAATTGATAATCTACAGGTGGTTCTAAAACCAACGTTCCATCTCTATCTATAAATAAAACTTTTTTCATAAGCCCATCCTAACCTTCCCAAAGGGAAGGAACTCTCACTCGAATTTGTGAGAATTTATTTATTTTATTAATTAATAATTTTGTCATTTCGAAATGAGCCTTTTTGGCGATTGAGAAATCTCATAATCATAAGATTTCTAATTTTATTTAGAATGACATTTTAAACAACTATAAACTATTTAATGTTTTGATCAATCTTTCGTTCTCCAAATTCGTTCCCACAGTAAATCGTAAACAATTTTCACATAAAGGTTGAGTTGTTCTATTTCTGATTACAATACCTTTTGCAATTAATTGATTATACCTTTTAGTAGCATCATCAACTTTTACCAAAACAAAATTACAATCTGTTGGATAAATTTTTGTGATAAAAGAAATTTCTTTTAACTGATGAACTAAAGAAGTTCTTTCTTTTATAATTTCAGCAACTTCATTTTCAACTTCATCCATTTTTAATAAACGTTCCACAGCTTTTTGTTGCGTTAATTCGTTTACATTATATGGTGGTTTTATGTTGTTTAAAATTGCAATAATTTCTTGTGATGCATAACAAACTCCCAATCGAATTCCTGCTAAACCATATGCTTTTGATAAGGTTTGAGTGATGATTAAATTTGGAAATTCCTCTAATTTTTCTAACCAACTTTTCTCTTCTGAAAAATCAATATACGCTTCATCTATAACAACCAAGCCTTTAAACTTCAACAATAACTCCTCAACTATATCAACAGAAAAACTATTTCCTGATGGATTATTGGGCGAACATAAAAACAATATTTTAGTGTGATCATCAACATTTTCTAAAATTTGAGCAACTTTTGGCTGAAAATCTTCCGTTAATAAAACTTCTTTATTTTGGATATTGTTGATGTTTGCCAAAACCGAATACATTCCATACGTTGGTGGTAATGTAATGATATTGTCTTCTTTTGGTTCACAAAAAGCTCTAAAAATTAAATCTAACACTTCATCACTTCCATTTCCTAAAAGAATGTTTTTCTTGTGGATGTTTTTAATTCCTGACAACAATTCTTTTACGGAATTTTGTTGCGGATCTGGATAACGATTTACACCATTTTCAAAGGGATTTTCATTGGCATCCAAAAAAATCATATCGTCAGAAGTGGCATCTTTATACTCATCTCTTGCTGATGAATATGGTTTTAGAGATTTGATATTTTCTCTAACTAAATTGTTGATGTTAAAATTTGTTTTCATTTGTTTCATACTGAATTTACATCAGCATATTATTGTTTATTTCCAATCCCTCAAAGGGTTTAAAACCCTTTGAGGGTATACTTTTATTATAAATCGTTTAACTTTAGGTACTGAAACAAGTTAAACACGATTACTTTAAGGTTTCTAACCTTAAAGTAACCGCATTTTTATGTGCTTGTAAACCTTCTGCTTCTGCCATTAATTCTATAGATTTCCCAATTGTTTGAATACCTTCTTTTGATATTTTTTGAAATGTAATACTTTTCAAAAAACTATCTAAATTTACGCCTGAATATGCTTTTGTAAATCCGTTTGTTGGCAATGTGTGATTGGTTCCTGATGCATAATCTCCTGCACTTTCTGGTGTATAATTACCAATAAAAACAGAACCTGCGTTTGCAATATTATCTACATAATAATCATTGTTATTTGTACAAACTATAAAATGTTCTGGACCATATTCGTTGATTAAATCTAACGCAATTTCATCTGTTTCAACAAATATTGATTTTGAATTGGCAATTGCTTTTTGTGCAATTTCTACTCTTGGCAGGTCTAAAATTTGTTTGTTAATTTCGGCTTCTACAGCTGTAATTAGTTTTTTTGATGTTGATACCAAAATAACTTGACTGTCAATGCCATGTTCTGCTTGGCTCAATAAATCTGAAGCTACAAAGCTTGCATTTGCAGCATTGTCTGCAACTACTAATAATTCACTTGGTCCTGCAGGCATATCAATGGCAACTCCAAATTTGGTCGCCAATTGTTTTGCAACTGTTACATATTGATTTCCTGGTCCAAATATTTTATAGACTTGTGGAATTGATTCTGTTCCAAAAGTTAATCCAGCAATTGCTTGAATTCCGCCAACTTTTATAATTTTAGTAACACCACAAAGTTTTGCTGCAAATAAAATTGCTGGATGAATTTTTCCTTTCTTGTTTGGTGGCGAACACAATACAATTTCTTTACAACCTGCAATTTGTGCAGGAATTGCCAACATTAAAACCGTTGAAAAAAGTGGTGCTGTTCCTCCAGGAATGTACAAACCAACTTTTTGAATCGGTCTTTTTTCTTGCCAACACTCAACTCCATTTGTGGTTTCTACAAAAACCTTATCCGTTTTTTGTGCGTTATGAAAAACAGTAATATTTTCATTTGCTAAAATAATTGCTTCTTTCAATTCGTTTGAAACTGCAGCAATAGCTTCTTCAATTTCAGCTTCTGAAACTACATTATTTTCTAAAGATACTCCATCAAATAATTGCGTGTATTTCTGCACAGCTTTGTCTCCTTCTTTTTTTACTTCCGTAAAAATTTCAGTAACTGTTTGCTCAATATCATCAACTGTTTTTGTGGGTCTTTGTAAAATTTGAGACCAAGTTGATTTTGCTGGATTTATAATTGTTTTCATCTTTTTTATTTCTCCTGCAAGGTATTAAAGACCTTGTAATTATTTTAGATTTTTGATGTATACCTACAAGGTTTTAAAAACCTTGCAGAAGTCGCTATTCATTTTAAGAGGCGAGATTTGGTATAAACTAGCCATTTGCGTTAGGGATTGAAGCCTTTCGTCAAGCTCAAGACAAGCATTTGTTTGAGCTCTTTTTTCTTTTTCAGAAAAAAAGCGAGTGCTGAAAGCCCGTTAAAACGCCCAAAAAAATATACTTTTTATTTTGAAATCAATTAGATTTCAATGTACATTTTAAATTATTTTGAACAGATCCTGAAACAAGTTCAGGATTTTATAATTTTTGAACGTTGTTCAAAAACTATAAAACCATATTTTCAATAGGACACACTAAAATTCCTTGTGCACCATTGGCTTTTAGCTCATCAATAACATCCCAAAATTTATCTTTATCGATTACTGAGTGAATTGAGCTCCAACCTTTTTCTGCCAAAGGCAACACAGTTGGACTTTTCATTCCTGGTAAAATATCGATGATTTTTTCTACCTTATCATTTGGTGCGTTTAACAATACATATTTAGATGATTTTCCTTTTAAAACCGACTGAATTCTAAACTGAATTTTCTCTAAAATGGCTTTGTTTTCTTCGGATATTTTAGGCGAAACTGCCAAAACTGCTTCCGATTTAAACAACACCTCAATTTCTTTTAATCCGTTTTTAAACAAGGTACTTCCACTAGAAACGATATCGCAAATTCCATCTGCCAAGCCAATATTTGGGGCAATTTCCACAGAACCGTTAATAATGTGTAATTGCGCATCAATATTGTATTTTTTCAGGTATTTTTTTACGGTTTCTGGATACGAAGTTGCGATTCTTTTACCTGCTAAATCTTTTAATGAATTGGCTGTTGACTCTTTTGGAACCGCGATTGAAACCTTGCATTTCGAAAATCCTAAACGCTCTACAAAATCGATATCTGTTCCTTTTTCAATTAAAACATTTTCGCCAATAATGGCTGCATCTACTACTCCATCTCGTAAATATTGAGGAATATCGCCATTTCTTAAATAGAAAACTTCTACTGGAAAATTTCTTGCGGATGCTTTTAATTGATCGATTCCATTATCGATAGAAATACCTATGTCTTTTAAGATTCCCATTGAATCTTCATTTAGTCTTCCTGATTTTTGTACTGCAATTCTTAAATTACTCATTATATTATTTAATAAATTACTAATTCCTTTATTTGATCCTGATAATCATCAGGATTATTCTTATTGCTTTTTTTTAAAAGCATTAAAAATAAAAAACCTGTTTGATTTGCTCAAACAGGTTTATAAATATCTTGACTTTATTCAATACATTTTTAAATCGCTTGATGGCAATTGTAAAAATGATGATGATGATTTTGAATAAATTTCATGTCTTTTTTTAATTATACAAATATCCAAATTTTATTTTGATTATTCCAAATGATGAACCTAAAAATTTTGTTAAACTGAAATATTTATCAAAATTTGAGTTTTTGTTTAATTTTTATTGTTCGTAAAATAGAAAGAGTGTTTTTCCTGTTGATTATTTGGTAAGAAAACTCGAACTTAGCTGAGTCTCGATATAACGAATTAAAACTTGATATATACGTTAAGTTGGCAAACATTTACAAAAAATGAGAATACGATACAAAAAGAAACAAGTAAATCTGAATTTATATTTAGGCATAATATGGTTTGCGAATGGAATTGTGCAAACTGTATTTAATGAAAACTCAAGTTGGTTTGACTATTTCTGGTTTTTATTGTCAGGAACTTATTTGATAATTTACTTTTATCAGAAAAAGGAAAAATATCTGACTGTTGAAAACGGAATTATAAAGCAGAATTGGCCTTTAGGAAAGAAAATGAAACTTAATGAAATAAAACGAATTAAGCATTTTGCTGGAGAGTATATTCTTAAATCGGAATTAAAGAAAATGAAAATCAATATTAGTTTAATAGAAGAAGAATCTTTGTCTGAATTAAAATCGGAATTGAAAAAACTAAATGTTGAGTGGAATTAAAAAAAAGATTTGCCAACACCATATATAATTTATTGCTGGCTTCTTACCTACTTACGAAAATCCTATCGGATTTTCTATGTCAGTAATTATTTATTAAATTAGTTGCTTAAACCACGCAACAAACCATATATAAACACGTTAGCGAACCTATACAAAAACTAAAATCCAAGCAACAACCTAAACCAATTTTAACTAAAAACCAGTTAACTTATTTTCTTTTATTTTTTCTGAAATTATAGTTCTAAAAACTACTATTTTTGCATCCATGAAAGAAGTAAAACAAGTTACTAAAAAATTGCAGAAAGCAGTTGCAGAAGCTATTCAACAATTCACCATGATTGCTGAAGGTGATAAAATAATGGTGTGTTTATCTGGAGGAAAAGATAGTTACACCTTGTTAGATATGTTGCTGTATTTTCAAAAAGTGGCACCAATTTCTTTCGATTTAATTGCTGTAAATCTCGATCAAAAACAACCAGGTTTTCCTGAGGAAGTTTTACCAACCTATTTAACAAACTTACAAGTCGATTATAAAATTATAGAGAAAAACACCTATAAAATTGTGATGGACAAAACTCCTGAAGGTAAAACTACTTGCAGTTTGTGTTCGCGTTTGCGAAGAGGAACTTTGTATGAAGCTGCCAAAGATTTGGGTTGTAACAAACTTGCTTTAGGACATCATAGAAATGATATTTTAGAAACCTTTTTCTTGAACTTCTTTTTTTCTGGGAAACTAGAAACCATGCCTCCAAAATTTAAAAATGATGCTGGAGATTTAGAAGTTTTAAGACCTTTGGCTTTTTGTAAAGAAAGTGATATTGAGGAATATTCAGATTTTAAAGACTTCCCAATAATTCCTTGTAATTTGTGTGGTTCTCAAGAAAATTTGCAACGTCAGAATGTAAAACAACTGATTGCTGATTGGGAAAAAGAGTTCCCAAATAGAAACGCAATTATGATGAATGCTTTGCAGAATGTTTCTCCTTCGCATTTATTAGACACCAAATTGTATGATTTTGAAAATTTAGAAAGTAAGATTGCTGATGAAGTTTTGATCAATTAATTTTTTTGTTATAAAAACAAGAATTTATATCAAAATTAGAACAGCAATCACCACAAAAACAACAATTTGCATCCATTTTAAATAGACACCAATTTTATTATTTTCTTTAATTTGTTCTGAAATGGTACCCGCTAAAATGGCTATTGCAGAAAAAATAATGAGTGAGACTGCCATGAATATCAATCCCAACACATAAAATTGAAGGATTGTTGACATTTTATCAGAAAACAAAAATCCAGGAAATAACGCTAAAAAGAAAATAGAAACTTTTGGGTTTAAAACATTCATAATAAACCCTTGTTTGAATAATTGTGTCGTCGTTTTCTTTGCTACATTATCATTTGAAAGTATAATGTTTGCATCCGATTTATAAACTTTGTATGCTAAATACAATAAGTAAATTGCGCCAAATAGTTTAATCGCAAAAAATAAATTTTCTGAGTTTTTTATAATCGCTGAAACTCCAAATGCTAGTAAAGTAGTGTGCACTAAACAACCTGAAATCAGCCCAAAAACGGTTGCTAAACCAAACTTTTTACCATTTACAATACTTTGTGTCAACACGAAAATATTATCTGGTCCTGGAGACAATGCTAAAAGAGATGTTGCAAGTGCAAAAGAAAATAAGGTTTCTAACATGTGGACGAAATTAGTCTTTTTCCAAAACAAAACTGAGTGAGATTCTGAAACGAGTTCAGAGTGACAAAACTAGGTTAGATTCTGAAATAAATTCAGAATGACAAATTTTACAAATTCTTTAAAACAGCTTTATTTATTCTTTTTACCAAACTTGGGCCTTCATAAATAAAACCTGTATAAATCTGTACCAAATCTGCTCCTGCCTTGATTTTTTCTAAAGCATCTTGTTCAGAATGGATACCTCCTACTCCAATAATCGGAAAAGATTTGTTTGAATTGTCTGCCAAATATTGAATCACTTTTGTACTCTGATTTTTGATTGGCTGACCACTTACTCCTCCATTTCCAATTTCTTGCAAACGTTCTTTTGAGGCTTTTAAATTATCTCTACTGGTGGATGTGTTGGATGCAATCACACCATCAATCTTAGTTTCTGCAACCAATTCTATAATTTCATCTAATTGTTGGTTATTTAAATCTGGAGCAATTTTTAATAAAATAGGTCTCGACTGCGCTCGACCTGACATAGAAAGTTCTGTATTTAATTTTTGGCAAGCAGAAATCAACTCTATCAAATAATCTTTGTCATTTAATTTTGCATGACTTCCCACATTTGGGCAGCTAACATTTAGCACAAAATAATCTACATAAGGATGCAAACCTTCAAAACATTCTAAATAATCTGCTGTATAATTTTCTGGTAATGTTTGGGTATTTTTACCAATATTTCCACCAATTATTACATTGCCTTTGTTCTTTTTTAATTGCTGAATGGCAACTTCCAAACCTTCGTTGTTAAAGCCCATTCTATTGATAATTCCTTGATCGTCTTTTAAACGGAATAATCTTTTTTTAGGATTCCCAACTTGCCCTTTTGGGGTTACTGTACCTATTTCTATAAAACCAAAACCGAAATTTGCCAATTCGTTATACAAAACAGCATTTTTATCAAATCCAGCAGCCAAACCCACAGGATTTTTAAACGTTAAACCAAATAAAGTTCGTTCTAATTTTTTATCATTTACTTGATACAAACTTCTAAAAAATCCTGACATAAACGGAATTTTACACAAAAAGCGTATCAACGAAAAAGTAAAATAATGTACTTTTTCTGGATCAAAAAGAAAAAAAACGGGTCTTATCAGTAGTTTGTACATAGGTATTATTTTGAAAACCAGTTTTTAAATTCTTTCGTTTTTATAAATGCTGGCGCAAATTCAGATAAATTAAACTTTAATTCTTCTTTATCAATCTCAAATTTGTTCACGTATAATTCTAAAATTTCAATAACTTTTTCAGTATTATTTGTCTCCAAGTAAATACCTAAAGCACTGTCATAAGCATCTATAAAATCTGGATATTCAAGATTTATAATGGCATACTTCCCTAAAGCATTTTCATAGTCTTTTTCGAAATAATAAATATTACCTTTTATATAATTTAAAAATGGGTCTCCTCCTAAAAGTTCGTCTAGTTTATCAATCGATTTTATAGCCTTATCAAATTCTTTTTTATAAATTAAACCATCCAAAGAAACTAAATATAAACTAGGATCATTTGGGAATCTTTTTTCATAATCTTTAATGGCTTTATAATACAAATCTTCAGATAAATTGAAGGTTAGCATGATATTTACCAATTGAAATGCCTTTGTAACTTTTGAAGAATTACTAATGGATTTGTAAACTTTATGCGCTTCTTTAAATTTACCAGCTGCATTTAACTCTTTAACTTCAATCAGTTTTAGAGCATCTTGATACACTGTAATTTCTGTTAAATCTTTAGTTAAAACGTTCGATTTATCTAAAATAGATTTATAATAGGTTCTATAGGTATCACTCAAATATTCACCAGACATATAAATGTACATATCTACGATTTTGAGCTCGCCATTTATTTCTTTCACTAAATAATCATGATAATTTAAACCTTCTCCATAAAGCCTAAAAAGCAAATGAAAATTGTTTTTTTCATCTTCATAAGCTCTTATAAATTCATAGGAACCTCCTTCGCTTTTTTGTGCAACCAGCATTTCACCAAAGTTGAAATTTCTGGAAAAACCCATAAAAAACCCCGCGTTAAATTCATGCACTTCTTTATCAGCAGATTTTAAAAGAAAAATATCCGCAAAAGCTTTTACATCATAAAGCTCATTCATTGCAGGTATATCATCTCTATCTGACTTGTTTTGAAGACTAAAACCTAAATTCGTTACATCTTCTAAAGTAATTTTCGTTTTTTCTTTTTCTTTAACACAAGAAAAACTGATTGCTATAAAAAGAAAGTAAGTAATTTTTTTTATCATATTTTATCTTAAAACAGCTTCTAAATTTTTCTCAAAACTTTGTTGTAATTTTTGCATCACTTTATCTATCTGATTATCTTCTAGAGTTTTAGAATCATCTTGCAACACAAAGCTTACTGCATACGATTTTTTACCTTCTGGTAATTTATCACCTTCATACACATCAAATAAATCTACTTCTTTTAAAATATTTTTTTCTGATTGAAAAGCCATATTGTAAATCTCTTTAAACTGAGTTTTAGCATCTAATAGCAAAGCTAAATCTCTTTTAACAGATGGAAATTTAGAAATCTCAGAAACTTTTAACTGTTTTTTACTTGCTAATTTTAGAATATTATCCCAATTAAAATCTGCAAATAATACTTCTTGCTTAATTCCGAATTCTTTTAATATCGATTTTCTTACAACCCCAAACTCAGCTACTTTAATTTTTCCTAAACTTAAAGTAATTCCTTCAGAAAATACATCGTTTTTAGTTGGCGACGTTTTAAAATTACTAATTCCTAATCTTTCTAAAACTGATGCTATAATTCCTTTTACATAAAAGAAATCTGAAGTTGCTGATTTGCTATTCCAAGTATCTTTTGTTCTGTTTCCAGTTACAAATAATGTTAAGTGTTTATCTTCTTGATATTTGCTATTATAGTTATGGTATGTTTTACCAAATTCATAAAACTTTAACGAGTTATTTCTTCTATTTAAATTGTAAGAAACAGACTCTAAACCACTAAATAACAAAGACTGACGCATTACATCTAAATCGTTACTCAAAGGGTTTAACATGGCAACATTTGCTTCTTCATTTATATTTTCTGACAATTTTGTATAATCAGATTTTGTTAAAGAATTCGCCATGGTTTCATTAAAACCTAAAGCACTTAATTGATCTGCAATAATGTTTTCAATTTTAGTTTCTTTGTTAGAATCAAAAGAAATTGACGTGTTTAACTTGTGAGAAAACTCAATATTATTGTAGCCATATACTCGTAAAATTTCCTCAATAATATCAGCTTCTCTTTGCACATCTGTTCTATAAGATGGAATTGTTAAGCCTAAACCACCTTCAGTTTCGCTATTAATTTTAATTTCTAAAGAAGCTAAGATATTTTTAATTTTCTCTTTCGGAATTTCTTGTCCTATTAATCTGTATGCATTTTGATAAGAGAAAAACACTTGAAAATCTTCCACTTTTACTGGGTAAAAATCAGAAATATCAGATGCTAATTTTCCACCTGCATATTCTTCAATTAACAATGCTGCTCTTTTTAAAGCATACTCTGTCATATTAATATCAATTCCTCTTTCAAATCTAAAAGAAGCATCCGTATTTAAAGCGTGTCTTTTTGCTGTTTTCCTGATAGAAACAGGGTTAAAATAAGCACTTTCTAAAAATATTGATGTGGTATGTTCTGTAACTCCAGATTGTAAACCTCCAAAAACACCTCCTAAACAAAGTGGATTTTCATCAGCATCACAAATCATAATATCATCAGCAGAAAGTGTTCTTTCAATTCCATCTAAAGTTACAAATTTGGTTCCCTCTTTTAAAGTTTTCACTTTAATTTTAGTTCCCTTAATTTTCTGAACGTCAAAAGCATGTAAAGGCTGCCCAAGCTCATGCAACACATAATTTGTAATATCTACAATATTATTTTTGGGTGCAATTCCGATTGCTTTTAAATGATTCTGAATAAATTCTGGTGAATCTTTTACTGTAATATCTGTAATTGTAATTCCACAATAACGAGGTACCAATTCTTTATCTTCCACTTCCACATCAAAACGAAAAGTTCTTTCATCTACGTGAAAATTACTAACAGAAGGCGAAATTAATTCCTTCTGAACATCTTTTTGCATTAAACCTGCTCTTAAATCTCTAGCAACTCCATAATGACTCATGGCATCAGATCTGTTGGGTGTTAAACCAATTTCAAAAACATAGTCTGTTTTGATGTTAAAAACATCCGAAGCTAAAGTTCCTTCTTTTAATTTTTCATCTAAAACTAGAATTCCATCATGATCACTTCCTAGACCTAATTCGTCTTCAGCGCAAATCATCCCATGACTTTCTTCGCCTCTAATTTTCCCTTTTTTTATTTTGAAACCTTCCCCTTTGTCATCGTACAACATGGTTCCAATAGTAGCAACAGGTACTTTTTGCCCAGCAGCAACATTAGGTGCTCCACAAACAATTTGTACAGGTTTTCCATCTCCTAAATCTACAGTAGTTATTTTTAATCTGTCTGCATTTGGATGCTGCACACAGGTTAAAACTTTACCAACAACAATGCCTTTTAAGCTTCCTTTTATAGATTCTTTGGTTTCAATTCCTTCTACCTCCAAACCTAAATCAGTTAACAACTCCCCTGTTTTAGTTGCATCCCAGTCAATTTTTACAAATTGTTGTAACCAATTATAAGATATTTTCATGTTTTTTCTTCAAATTTTTCAGCGGCTAAATTAACCAATTTTAAGGGTTTTATTAAATATTGATGTAAGTATTTTATTGTAAATTTGAGCTTTATTTTAAATATTATCGATGCGTTTTTTATTATTGACTCTCAGTTTTTTACTTTTTATTTCTTGTGATACAGAAACTACTAAAACTTTAGATTCTGGCACATACAGAGCCGTTTTACAAGTTCAAGACAACCAAGAATTGCCCTTTATTTTTGAAGTTAAAAACGATTCTCTCTTCACTATTTTTAATGCTGATGAAATTATTACTGTTGATGAAGTTACGTATAAGAATGATTCTATAGTGATTCAAACACCCGTTTTTGAAGGATACATCATTGCAAAAATCGAAGAAAACTCCTTAAAAGGTAATTTTATAAAACCAAGTTTAGATCAGATTGTGCCATTTAAAGCGACTAAAAGTAACAATCGGTTTTCATCTAAAAAAGAGGCAGCTATAAATGTTTCTGGAAACTGGGAAACCATTTTTAGTGCAGATCATAAAGTTGACACTTATCTTGCGAAAGGAATTTTTACACAAAAAGATAATAAAGTTACAGGAACTTTTAGAACCACAACTGGCGATTACAGATATTTGGAAGGTATTGTTGATGGCGATTCTTTAAAGCTTTCTACTTTTGATGGTTCTCACGCATTCTTATTTACAGCAAAAGCAACAGATTCTACTTTAAATGGATATTTTTATTCTGGCAATCATTGGAAAGAACCTTTTACAGCAAAACTAAATAATGAGTACGAATTGCCTAATGAAGAGAATTTAACATACATTAAAAAAGGTTACGAATATTTTGATTTTTCTTTTCCTGATACAAGAGGAAGAGTGGTTTCTTTGAGTGATCCTGAATTTAATGATAAAGTGATTATTTTACAAATTATGGGAACTTGGTGCCCAAATTGTTTGGATGAAAGCAAGTTTTTGGTCAATTATGTAAAGGAAAATCCAAATAAAAATTTGCAAATTATTGCATTGGCGTTTGAAGAAGCAAAAACAAGAGAAATTGCTTATGAGAGAATTAAGCGTTTTAAAAACCGAATAGGAATTGAATATCCTGTATTGTTAGCGCAATTTGGTAATTTGGCGAATAAAACTTTAGCACAACAAAAATTACCAATGTTAAATCATATCATTTCTTATCCAACAACCATTTTTATGGATAAATCAGGTAAGGTTAGGAAAATTCACACTGGTTTTAATGGCCCAGCAACTGGCGAAAAATATACAGAATTCACAAAAGAATTTGAGGTTTTTGTTGACGAATTGCTGAATGAAGATTAATTTCTTTGCCACGAATTCTTGAATTTTTTTCTCGGTAAAATGTCGCTCCTAAGGAGCTAAATAATTTTTGATAAATTAAAAGTCAATCAGATACAAATTAAAAAAAAAATTTGAAAATGTCACTTTTTAATTCGTGAATTCGTGACATTTTTTTTAAAATTTTGATTGATAAAACTCTAAAAAATCTTACTCAATAAACAAATATTTTATATATCGCCTTTCTAAGGCTTAGCGTAATTTTAAATTATTTTTTATTATTAATATTTCATCCCTATGGGATTTTCAGCTCTGTAAGAGCTAAATGTTAATAAAAAATTTACAAAAACATTTTTAAGCTCCTTAGGAGCGAAATTTAATAAGATAACAGTAATACTTAATCATAAATAAATTCAAATAAAATTTAAAAACTTCAACTTTTTTAATTCGTGAATTCGTGGCATTTTTTTTAAAAATTTCTATTGATATCATTTAAAAAACTATATAAATTCGAAGCAAATAAAACTTAATTCGATTTATCAAATTCAAAATAAATATCTTTGCTTTTTAATTGAAAATAATGCTCCAAAAAATTCCCAATTACATAAAATACATTTTTAGCAATTTCATTTTGTTAATTGTTTTTAATTTCATTTTTAGAATCCTCTTTTACTCCTTTTTTGCAGAATTAGAAACTGCAACTTCCACCGAAATTCAAAAAGCATTTTGGCTAGGTTTGCGTTTCGATATAAAATTAGCTTCGATTGTTCTTTTTCCATTAGCACTTTTAGTTTTAATTTTCAATAGACGTTTTTTTAGCAATTCATTTTATAAAAAATTCGCAACTTTTTATTTGATTCTTGCCTACATTATTTTAACCATATTTTACTTAATCGATTTTGGTTATTATGATTATTTATCTATTAGATTAGATGCTGCTTCGCTTCGTTTTTTGGAAGATTTAAAAATATCTACACAAGTTTTATTTGAAAGTTATCCTGTTTTTAAAGGTTTACTCGGGTTTTTAATTCTCGGTTTTGTAATTTATAAACTTTCTCGATTTTTATATGTCAAATTTAAAAATCATCAAATTAATCGCTCTAAAAAAGTAAAAACCGTATATTTTATAGTTACTTTTTTATTGTTGTCTTTTAGTATTTACAATAGTTTTTCTCATTATCCTTTAAGATGGAGTGAAGCTTTTTTCTCTAAAAATAGCAAAGTAAATCAATTTGCATTAAATCCTGTTTTATACTTTTTCGATAGCTTTAAATTTAGAAGTGAAGGTGTTAATATGGCCGAATTCAAAAAATATTACCCTGTAATTGCCGAACATTTAGGGTTACCAAAAGATTCTGTTTCCTTTGAAAGAAAAGTAGTTTTTGAAGATTCTTTAAAAACAAAACCAAACGTTGTTTTTGTGATGTTAGAATCTGTGGGCGTAAAACCTTTAAGTTACTATGGAAACCCAATCAACAGTTCACCAAAAATAGATTCTTTAATTCCTAAAAGTTTAAATTTCTCTAATTTTTTCGTGCATAAATCAGGAACTGCAGCCAGCGTTTTTGCGAGTGTTACTGGGTTGCCAGATATAGATGACGTAAACACAGCTTCTAGAAACCCGATGATTATAGATCAGCGTATTTTATTTGATCAATTTGAAGGTTATGAAAAATTGTACTTTTTAGGAGGAAGTGCAAATTGGGCAAACATCCGTGGAATTTTTCAAGCAAACATAAAAGGTTTAAAAATCTTTGAAGAAGGTAGTTATGAAACTGAAAACAGAGCTGATGTTTGGGGAATTGATGATTACGAATTGTTTAAAGAATCTGATAAGGAGTTGCAAAAATTGCATCAACAAAACAAACCATTTGTAGCGTATATTCAAACTGCCAGTAACCACATTCCATTTACAGTTCCTGATCAAAAAGAAAGTTTTACTCCGCTTGCTGAAACCGATATTTCTGACGATTTATTAGAAAAATCTGGTTTTAAATCGGTTGCTCAATTAAAT
Source organism: Polaribacter sp. Hel_I_88 (assembly GCF_000687935.1). Lineage (NCBI taxonomy): Bacteria > Pseudomonadati > Bacteroidota > Flavobacteriia > Flavobacteriales > Flavobacteriaceae > Polaribacter > Polaribacter sp. Hel_I_88. The sequence continues at coordinate 3,772,459 of NZ_JHZZ01000001.1, forward strand.
GCCATGCGTTATATAGATTTTAATATTGGTCGTTTTTTAGAAAGAGCAAAAACTGCTGGGTATTATGAAAATACTGTGTTTGTATTTTTTGGCGATCATAACACAATGATGAACAGAAATCATCAATATACAAATGAGCACGATTTAAACATCAACCTACAACACGCACTTTTCTTTGTACATGCTCCAAAATTTGTAGAATCAAAAGAAATTACTAAAAATGCAAAATTAATTGATTTATTTCCAACAGTAATGAGTTTGATAAAAATGGATTATACCAATTACACTTTAGGAAGCAATCTTTTGGATAGTTCTAGCACAAGAAAACCTTCTTCTTTTGTGTATCTTAAAATGAATGGAGAACCTACTGTTGGCCTACTACAAGACAGTTTGTATTATTCCAAAACTAACATCAGCAAAACAAAAGGTTTGTATAATTTAAATGCTGAAAATTTGATAGATTTAAAAGCAGAATATCCAAAGAAAGCATTAGAAATGGATAGCCTTTTAAATGCGTATTATCACGCAACTAAATATTTATATTTCAATAATAAAAAGTTAGAGAAATAATTTTTTATCGAGTTTTTTAAAGAAGAAATAATAGATATTAGCCAATAAAATTCCGGTTAAAATTCCGACAAAAACATCCGAAGGAAAATGAACTCCTAAATACAACCTACTGTACGCAAAAAATAGTGGGAAAATTAAAATAAAGTAAATCTGCTTATATCTTTCTCTCAATAAAAAGATTGTAAATAAAGAGAAAAAAGTGGATGTTGTTGCATGTCCAGACATAAAACTATGACTCTGTGGATTCGTAAACTCTCTTAAAGAAGTTCGCAGAGAATTCATAATTTCTGGATCGTTATTGGGTCTTAATCTAAAGGTGTTATCTTTTATAAAAACGGTTAATTGGTCTGAAATTGTAACCAATAAAATCATGGCTAAAATCATAACTCCACCACGTTTCCAACCAAATGTTTTTACAACTAATATTAAAATAAAAAGGAACAATGGAGCCCAGTAAAATTGGTTTGTAATTCCCAACCAAAATGAGTCCCATTGTTCACTTCCTAAATTGTTTAAGAAAACGGATAGTTCTTTGTCTTTTTGTATAATTGAATCGAACAAATTATTTTCCTATTTCTAAAATTTCTATTTCAAAAACCAAATCTGACTTTGCAGGAAATGGTCCGTATTTTGCTTCACCAAAGCCAATGTAATAAGGTACGAATAAGCGCGCTTTTTCACCAACTCTCATATTTATAACACCTTCCTTAAAACCAGTAATCATTGGTTTTTCTGCATCATCTAACTGAAACACAAATGGCTGACCACCATCTTTTGTAGATTGAATTTGAGTACCATCTGCAGTGTACAAAGTAAAATGAGATTTTACAGGCTTGTTGGTTGCTATTTTTTTTCCTGTAGGATTTTCCTTTAACATTAAAATACCTAAACCAGAGGTTGTTTTTGTTGCTTTTTCTTCATCCATTTTGGCAAAAAAATCAGCTTTATTTTCTAAATATTTAGCATATCTAGCTGCTTCTGCTGTGGCTTCTTGCTCTTTTCTTGTTTTCTTATTTTCAGCATATAAAGCCATCTCATTATCAAAAACTTCGCCTGCTTTATAAGAATCAGCTTTATCACCAATTCTTATAATATTAATAGTGAAAATTGTATCGAACTGAACAATATCATTTAAAACAACATTTCTTAAAGAATCTATGGCATTTTTAAGTTTTGTATCGTCTTTAATGTTCTTTTTTAAAGTAGCTAATTGAGTGGAGTTTACAATAGTTTTTCCAAAAACGGAATGTTTACCATCTAAATGTGGAATTTCTCTATGCGTTATAAAAAACTGACTCCCATTAGATTCTGGACCTCCATTTGCCATGGATAGCATTCCAGCATCATCATGTTTATACAATAAAGCACCATTTTCATCTTTAGGAAACTCGTCTCCAAAACGATAACCAGCAGTTCCTCTTCCAGTTTCTGTAGGATCTCCAGCTTGCACAATAAAGTTGTTGACAACTCTATGAAAACGAATGCCATCGTAAAACTTTTTCCCTTTTAAAGAATCAGTAACATTATTATTAGTGCCTTCTGCTAGAGAAACAAAATTAGCAACAGTCATTGGCACATCATCTGCATATAACTCTAAAAATATGTCACCTTTGTTCGTTTGTATTTCTGCATACAAGCCATCTTCTAAACTTTTATATTTAGAAGATTGGCAAGCTGTTATAGTTAAAAAAACAACAAATATATAAGCTATATTTCTCATTTATTGTTCTAAAATATCTAAAATCTCTACATCAAAAATTAAGGTAGAAAAAGGTAAGATTAAAGCACCTCTTTGTTGAGCTCCGTAAGCAATTTCTTGAGGAATAAAAAATCTGTATTTAGCACCTTCATTCATCAATAATAAACCTTCTGTAAAACCAGGAATAAATTGATTTGGACTTGCTTCATAAGGCTCATTTCTATCTACAGAGCTATCAAAAACTTCTCCATTTATGGTAGTTCCATGATAATGTAATTTAATTTTAGAAGTAGCTACTGGCTTTTCTCCTGTACCTTCTTCTAAAACCATATATTGTAATCCACTATCTGTAGTCATTACATTTTCTTTCACTTTATTTTCAGCTAAAAAATCTTCACCAGCTTTTTTATTATCACCAAACTTTACTTCTGCATCTTTGGCTGCTTTTTCTTGTTGTTCTTTCATTTTTTCAGCTTGTTGCTTTTGAAAAAATGAAGCCAAAAAAGCATTTAAGTCTTCTTGAGCAATCAACATATTTGTTGAATCCATTCCATTTCTATACCCTTGTAAAAATAAATCGGTATTTGCTTTTTCAAAATTAGCTTTTACTTTAACAGCCATATCCATCCCTAAAGCATAACTTGCAGAATCTATTTCAGTTTCTAAAGACTTTGCGTCTGGTTTTTGATTTCCACAAGAAACCATCATTGTTAAAACTGCTACAATTGCTAAACTTTTTAATACTCTCATTTTTCTATTTTATTTAATGTTTATTAATGTTACTGTACTTTTTATTGATTGGTTTATTCCAATTTTATTGTTATCTCCTGTAATGCCAAAAGCACTATAAGAAGGAATGACAAAGGTAATAGTTTCTCCTATTTTCATCAACTTTATTCCTTTTTGTAAAGCAGAAATAAAATCTTCTTCATCTACTCTATAATTTTTTACTCCTAATGCATCTTTACTATAAATTATGCTGTCATTTAAAGCTGTAATATTGTATTCTAAAACAACCTCATTTCCTTTTTCTGGAGTTGGTAAATCTTCTTCAATTTTATGAATGTATGTGTACCAAAAACCATTTGAAGACTGCAAATACACATTTGTACTATCGTTTTCTATCAAACTTAGAATTTTTTCATCTTCCAATTTATTTAAAATTTTATTTTGTTTCATGGTTTCAAAATAAAAAGTAGTCGATGGTTTTGGGTTGATAGGTTTTCTAGGTGTTACTTTAGAACAAGAAACACACAAGATTATCAATAAAAATAAAAAACTATATTTCATAAGAATTTTCTAATGCTGATTGATATTGCTCTAATAATCCTGAAAATTTAGTGACAGTTTCTGTCATTGACATATTCGATTTTCCACCAGCAGCGTTATCATGTCCTCCACCTTCAAAATGATTTCTTGCAAACTGATTTACCGAAAATTTTCCTTTAGATCTAAAAGATATTTTAACAAGATTTTGCTCACTATCTTCAATAAAAATAGCAGCAAAAACAATTCCTTTTAAAGAAAGTGCATAATTTACAACACCTTCTGTATCTCCTTTTTGAAAATCAAAACGTTTTTTTTCTTCGTCTGTTAAAGTGATGTATGCTGTTTTATAGGCTGGTAAAATTTGCAAGTTACTCAGTGCTTTTCCTAACAATAACAATCTATTATAAGAATTTGCATCATATACATTATTATGTATACGATCGTTTTCTGCTCCTTTATCAATTAAGTCAGCAATAATTCTGTGCGTTTTACTTGTGGTAGATCTAAATCTGAAAGAACCAGTATCTGTCATAATACCTGTATACAAGCAAGTTGCAATAGCAGCATCAATTAAATCTACATCATTATTCATTTCTATAAATTGATACACCATTTGGCAAGTAGAACAAATTTCGGTATCAGAATACATATAGGTTACATCATCTGGTTGTTGATGATGATCGATCATTGCAAAATCATTTGGATATTTCTCCAACGTATTTTGCATGTCATACCCTACTCTATGCAACGTATTAAAGTCTAAAAGAAAGATAATGTCTGAATTGCTAATCGCTTTTTGCGACTGTTTGTTTTGCCAGTCAAATCTGTAAACTGTTTCAGAACCTGGCAGCCAATGTAAAAAATCTGGATATTCATTTGGCATTACAACAGTTGCTGAATGCCCTTTTTTATCCAAATAATGTTTTAAGGCTAAAGTAGACCCTACAGCATCTCCATCTGGGTTTCTATGCCCAATGATTACAATATTTTTAGGTTTTTCTAAAAACCTTTTTAAATCTTCAAATCCTTTTAAAATCATAAGATGCGAATATACAATTTAATTAAAAATTTTATGTAATTTTGCACCCGTTTTTATGATATGTTTAAATGTCGTAAATTTAATATAAAAGCTTAACTAAAAGTAAAGAAAAATGGCAACAAATAGAACATTTACAATGCTAAAACCAGATGCTGTAGAAAACGGACATACTGGAGCAATCTTAGAAAAAATGAATGCTGCAGGGTTTAGAATTGTAGCGTTAAAGAAAACTCAAATGACCAAAGCAGATGCAGAAACTTTTTATGCAGTGCATAATGAGCGTCCGTTTTTTGGTGAGTTAGTAGAGTTTATGACAAGAGGACCAATTGTAGCTGCAATTTTAGAAAAAGAAAATGCAGTAGAAGATTTTAGAACCTTAATTGGTGCTACAAATCCTGCTGATGCTGCAGAAGGTACTATCAGAAAATTATACGCAACTTCTATGGGAGAAAATGCTGTACATGGTTCTGATTCTGACGAAAATGCAGAAATTGAAGGAAACTTTCATTTTTCTGGAAGAGAGCAGTTTTAAGACTCAATTCTTCTAAAAATTTATAAAACTCGTAACTTTATTGTTGCGAGTTTTTTTATGCAATATAATTTTAGATATCTTTGATAAAATTCAAATTAATGAAACATTTCCTTATACTTTTCTTCTCATCGCTTTTATTTTTTAATTGTGATAAAACACCTGAAGCTCAGCAAAAAATTATCAATACAGATATTAAAAATTTCTGGAAAGCTTACGACCATATTTTGGCTGTAAATGATAGCACTTTGCAACTTAAATATTTAGAAGAATACTTTTTAGACAAAGCTACAGAAGGCCAACAAGGAATGATAAGAGCCAGAAACTATGCCCCTAAAGAATACTTGAACGCCATTAAAAGCTATCCTAGATTTTGGAATTCTATAAGAAAAAACACTTTAAATACAGCACAATTTGATGTGCAAATAAGAGCTGGAATTGAAAATTTGAAAGAATTATATCCTGATTTAAAACCTGCAACCATTTATTATACGATGGGTGTTTTTAGATCTCCAGGAACTGGTTTTAACGACTTGGCTTTAATTGGTTCTGAGTTTGCTTTGGGTGATAAATATACTGTTACAGAGGAGTTTCCTGAAAACCTGAACTATGTTAAGAATTATTATACTATAAATCCGCCAGCATTTCTAGATTTTTTGAATATTCACGAATATGTGCACACACAACAAAACCCAGCTTTAGACAATACCTTATCGCAAAGTTTATATGAGGGAATTGCAGATTTTATTGCCACAAACGTAACCAACAAAAAACCTCCTTTTAAATATCATAACTTCGGATTAAAAAATGAAGCTAAACTAAAAACAGCTTTTGAAAACGAACTGTTTAACATCCGAAAAATGGGTGATTGGATGTGGAACGAAAACAATCAATTTAAAACAAGAGATTTAATTTATTTTATAGGCGCAAGAATTGCAGAAGCCAATTTTAACAAAGCTTCTGATAAAAATGCAGCGATTAAAGAAATGATTGAATTGGATTATAATAATGATACTGAGATTGAGGAATATGTAAATAGTTCAGGTTATTTCTCTAAAACTTTAAAAGATTTAGAACAACAATTTGAAGAAAGCAGACCCACTGTAACAGCGATCAATCAGTTTGAAAATGGAAGCCAAAATGTGCCTGCTGCTTTAACTGAAATTACACTTTCTTTCTCTGAAAAAATGGATAGCAATATAAAATCGACTGGTTTTGGAACCTTAGGCAAAAATGGTTTTCCTGAAGTTTCAAGCATCGATTTTGCAGAAGATGGACTTTCTATTACCTATAAAGTAAGCTTAAAACCGAATAAAAGATACCAAATTTTATTAGAAAATGGCTACAGAACAGAAAATGAAATCCCTTTACAACCTTTTTTAATTGATTTTAAAACTGGGAAATAGTTTAGTTTGTTTTTCACATCATTAAAACGTACATTTAAAATTATTTATATTAATTATCTTTAAATTGATAACAGTAACTAAAAATATTTTATCACGTTAAATTTACGGGATATGTGTAATAAAAGTTACTATATAACGAGTTATGTGGCATTTGAACAAAAACTATGAAAATAACATTACCAACTAAAAAGGGAAATCCAAATACTAACCCTGAAATTGAATTTGAACAAATTGTAGTCATTGGTGCAAACGGTTCAGGAAAGACAAGATTTGGTTCAAATATTGAAGAAAGATATAATAACAAAACACACAGAATATCAGCTCAAAAATCTTTATCACTACCCAATTATGTTGGTACCAAATCTAAAGAAGTTGCTTATTCCGAATTCAGATATGGAGGTTGGAATGCAGACAATCCAGAATGGAACCGAAATCACGGTTGGAAAAACCAACGATGGAGTAATAATTTAAATACATCTTTATTAAATGATTACGATAAGCTTATGGTTCTATTACATACCGAAGAATATGAGCAATCGTTACTTTATAAGGAAACTGGAGGTGTAAAACCAAACACTAAACTTGATAGAATTCAATCAATTTTTGAAGCTGTCCTACCTCATAGGAAAATCATAAAAAAAGCTGGTGTAATAGAAACTTATCCAACAAACGGACAAATATCAGATGCTTATAACGCTTCCGAAATGAGTGACGGAGAAAGAGTAATTTTTTATATGGTTGGAGAAGTAATATGTTCAATAGAAAATGCCATTATCGTAATAGACGAACCCGAAATGCATATTCACAAGTCTTTAATTAAAAAATTATTTGATTTAATTGAAAACGAAAGACAAGATTGCGTATTTGTTTATTTAACACACGATATAGATTTTGCTTTTACAAGACAAAATGCTACTAAAATTTGGGCAAAATCCTACGAAGGAAATTCTATTTGGGATTATGAATTATTAGACGAGAATATGCCTATTCCAGAACAACTATACTTGGATGTTTTGGGAAGTAGAAAACCCGTAATTTTTATCGAAGGTGACCAAAGTAGTATTGATTATCAGTTATATGAGCAAGTTTTTTATGAAAACACACTAAAACCATTAGGAAGCTGTGACAAAGTAATACAAACAGTTAAGGCATTTAACGAACAAAATAGTTTTCATCATATTGAATCTAATGGTATTATTGACAGAGATAGACGGCAAAACGATGATATTATTAGATTAAATTCTAAACAAGTTTGGGTACTTGACGTTGCAGAAGCGGAAAACCTACTCTTGATTGAAACAGTTGTCAAATCAATAGCATCACATATGGGAGAAAATCCTGTACAAGTTTTTGACCAAGTAAAACAAAACGTAATAGATTTTTTTTCATCTCAAATAGAAAATCAGATTCTTATCCATTTTCAAGAACAATTGAGACGAGAGATGATTAATGCTTCGAGTTTCAGTAAAAAAGAAATAGGCACTGTAATAACTGAAATTGACACATCTTACTCAAATATTGACAAGCAAAATATTTTTGATAAAATCAAGACCGAATTTGAGGAAATTTTAAATAATTCGGATTATGAAGGTATACTACGAGTATTCAACCTTAAAAATGCAATCATTCCTGAATCAAAAGTCTGTTCTTTAATTAAATTAAACAATAGAGAATCATATTTGAAATTGGTTATTACACTACTAAAAAAACGTAATACAATAAGTGAGGAAATAGCAAATGATATTGAAAGTAAAATAATAAAAAACGCCACATAACACCGTATATAAGCTATGGCTTGGTCTGTCCATATTTGGAAAATCTACGGATTTCCCAAAGTTAGTTTATATTTGGAGAGGTCTGTGCCAAAACACGCCACAGCTCATATACAAACACGTTGGCACAAATATGAAAAAACAATTCCTGATAATAATTACTTTATTAATTTCAACTTTTACCTTTGCTTGTAGTTGTGAAATTCCAAAACCAATTCTTGAATTTAAATCAGCCGACTATGTTTTTAAGGGAAAAGTCGTATCTAAAGTTTATGCAATCGATTCTTTAAATTATACAGTAACATTTGAGGTTTTTGAACACTATAAAAAGGGGAAAAAACCAAAAAGGTTGGAATTTACTTTTTCATCTGAAGGAGAATATACAGGAGAATTTACATCTTGTGACTGGCACGTAAACAAAAATGAAAAATGGCTTGTTTATGCCTACTATTCGAATAAGAAACTAACTTTTAGTTATTATTGTTCAAACTCTAAACGAATAGATAATTGGAATATTTCAAAAAATGAACAACGAATTTTAGATTACGGAAATTCATTTAAGTTAGAAAATTACATTTATCAATTTGAAAGCGGATTTAATATTACAAAGCCAATTGCAAATATTGATTCTATTTTTAAAAACGGGAAAATTAAGAATTATACAAATCCATACACTTGGCTAGAATTATTTATAGATAAAAAAGGAAATCTTAATTTTGTTACAGCAGGTTTGAATTATGAGTTTAAAGCTGATTCAATTTATAACTTGAAGACAGAGTTTAAAATAAAATTAAAAAAGCAAGTGACTGAATTCGAAAAAGATGCAATGGAATTAATAAGAAAAATGCCAAAATGGGAAATAAAAAGGCATATAAAAAGTAATATTCCTGTATCACAAATTTGTCATTTAATAATTCAATTTGACAAAGAAAAAAAAGAATGGAGTTACGAATTATAAAATACTTGTGCCAACACCATATATAATTTATTGCTAGCTTTTTGCTTACTTACGAAAATCCTCGCGTATTTTCTTTGTCCTTAATTATTTAGTAAATTTATTGCTAAACCACGCAACTAACCTTGCACAAAACCGCTAGCAAATATTTATGAAAAAAACGATTATAATAATTATAATTATTCTAGGGAATTTTATTTCTTTTAAATCATATTCTCAAAATACTAGTTATATAATAACTTCGTCAAATGATACAATTAACATAAGTAGATTTGATATTTTGAACAGAAGTATAAAAGTGAAAATTAATAAAAAGAAAAAAAAATATAATTATAAAGATATAATTGCAATATATGACTTTAAGAAAAAAATGTTTCTTGAAAAAATAACTCCAAAAAATGTAGAGTATAAAGACTCTTATGGAGAAACCTTCTTTGCTGAAAGACTAACAAATGGAAAAATATTGATTTACAAATATTTAACAAATAGATCTCACTCTCATCTATCAGCTCCTAACGCTGAAAAAAAAATAAATTATATTGAAGGAAATAATCCAAAAGGGAGTAATATTACTGTTCCATTTGTAAAAAGAGGTAATACTGACAGATTTGGACGTAGCTCATCTATTGGAAAAACCTATTCTTCTGGAAGTAGTAGAAGTTTTTTTTCTTATTATATAGGAATTAAAGGTTTTAAACAAAAATTACTATGCTATAATGAGATACAGATGACAAAAAATACACACAAAATATTAAACTCATATTTAAAAGATAACAATATTATACGTTTGGCACTTGAAGACCTTTTCTTTTCTGAAGAAGAAGTTAAAGAAAGTTCAATAATTGAATTAGTTAATAAATATAATGAACAGATGCCAAAAAGGAAATAACATTAGCCAACATCCCAATATGATAAATAAAAATTCTAAGAATAAGATTTATAAATTCTTAAAAATTTGAGAACATTTTTAATTTTTTCTATCATTTTTACACCAGCATCAGTTTACCAATAACTTCTTCTCCTAATTCTTCGTTCATCATTTTTATAATTTTTTCTTTTCCATAACTTAACTCTTCTCTTAAAACAGAAGATTTTAACTGAATAATTAGCGTTTTATTATTCAACCTAACAGAAGTTGTGTGTGTTGCTACTCCTGGTCCCATCATTTTAAACCAAGTTTCTTCTACCTTAATTTTTTGCATCCCTTTACTCAAGTTATTTTCCTTGATAAAGTTTTTCATTAAATCTTCTATCGAAAAAGAATCGTTTTCTCTTTTTGCCATACTTTGGGTTTTAAGGTTTAAAGTTTAAAGTTTAAAGTTTAAAAATATTGATTTTCAATTCAAAACTCTGAACTCTGAACTCTGAACTCTGAACTCTGAACTCTGAACTTAAAGCTTAAAAATCTGATATTCTTTAGTTCCTTGTTTTAAAATATTTTCAGTTCTATCTGCATGTGTATCTGTAATAAAAATCTGTCCAAACTCATCATTATTTACCAAATCAATAATTTGCGAAACTCTATTTTCATCTAACTTATCAAAAATATCATCTAATAATAAAATAGGTAAAACATTTGATTGTTGTTTGATAAACTCGAACTGCGCCAATTTTAACGCTATTAAATACGATTTTTGCTGACCTTGAGAACCAAACTTTTTAATAGGATATTCGCCAATCTCAAAACTTAAATCGTCTTTATGAATTCCTGAAGTGGTGTATTGTAGAATTTTATCTTTTTCTAGTGATTTTTTCAGTAAATCTGTCATTTCAAAATCATGCAACTGACTTTTATAGTTTAAGTTCACTTGTTCTTTATCACCAGAAATTATTTGATATTTTTCATTAAAAATCGGTATAAATTGTTCTAAAAAATCTTTCCTAACCTTATAAATACGAGTTCCATATTCAGAAAGTTGTTCATTATATACACTCAAATTTAAAGCATCAAAAGTTCGATTGGCTGCAAAATATTTTAACAATGCATTTCTTTGAGAAAGTACTTTGCTGTAAGAAATTAAATCTTGTAAATACGTTTTATTTTGTTGAGAAATTACACCATCAATAAATTTTCTTCTGGTATCACTGCCTTCTGTAACCAAATCTCTATCTGCTGGAGAAATGATCACCAAAGGAAACTGACCAATATGTTCTGAAAACTTACTATAGGCTTTGTCATTTCTCTTTAAAACTTTCTTCTGACCTTTTTTTAAACTGCAAACAATTTTTTCATTTCTATCATTTAAAAGATAATCTCCTTCAATCATAAAAAAACTTTCTCCATGCTTTATATTCTGAATTGCGACAGCATTAAAGTAACTTTTTGTAAAAGAAAGGTAATAAATGGCATCTAAAACATTGGTTTTACCAACACCATTAAACCCAACAAAACAATTTATTTTCTCTTGAAAATCAAACGTTTGCAAGGCAATATTTTTAAAATTAACTACTGAAATTTTTTGTAAATACATGAATTTAAAACAAGATTGAAAATGAATTGCAAATTATTGAAAATTTAGCGAATTATAGGCTTTTAAAATCCAATTAAAAAAACTATTTTTGTCGCCACTAATTTTTAAGGAAATAATGGCAACATACAAGAAAAAATACAAACCAGAAGGTAAAAAAGAAGAACAAACTGCACAAGAAATGGAAAGCACAACAGCTGAGGTTTTTAACACTTTAGATGAAACTGCTTCTAAATCTGAACAATGGATTGAGAAAAACAGTAAAGTTTTATTTGGTAGTTTGGTAGCAATTGTTTTGGTTTTTGTAGGCTATTTAGCATATAATAATTTTGTTGTTGAACCTAATGAATTAGAAGCTTCTAACGAATTGGCGTTTCCAAGAAAATATTTTGATGAAGCTGCAACTGCTGGTTCAGGTATCGATTCTTTATTAACGTTAGGTTTAGAAGGTGCAGATGGTAGATATGGTTTTTTAGATATTGCAGATGTTTATAGTGGAACTGATGCAGGAAACTTAGCAAATTATTACGCTGGTGTTTCTTACTTACAAATGAAAAACTACGAAAAAGCAATTGAATATTTAGAAAAATTTAATTCTGACGACGAAATGTTAGGTCCAGTTTCTTTAGGTGCTATTGGTGATGCTTTTTCTGACATCAATCAACAAGAGGATGCTTTAGAATACTATGAGAAAGCAGCAAATAAAAAAACAAACGAATTTACGACACCATTATTTTTATACAAAGCAGGACAAACTGCAATGCTATTAGAAAAATATGGTAAAGCAGAAGAATTATTCTCGAAGATAAAAGAAAACTACCCAACATCTGACCAAGGTAAAGATGTGGAGAAATTTATCAACGCAGCAAAATATGCTAAAAAATAAATTATGAGTTAAGAGTTATGAATTAAGAGTAAAAACTCTGAACTCTGTGCTCTAAACTCTGAACTTGAATATATGGCAACAACAGATTTATCTTATTACGATAAAGCAACAATCCCAAATGCGAAGTTTTTTCGATTTGGGATTGTTGTTTCAGAATGGAATCCTGAAATTACACAAAACCTAAAAAAAGGCGCAATTGAGACTTTGTTAGATTGTGGAGCAACCAAAGAAAACATTATTTCTTGGGATGTTCCTGGAAGTTTTGAATTGGTTTACGGTTGTAAAAAAATGATTCAATCTCAAAAACTAGATGCAATTATTGCGATTGGCAATGTAATTCAAGGGGAAACAAAACATTTCGATTTTGTTTGTGAAGGTGTTACACAAGGCATCATCGATTTAAATGTTAAGTTTGATGTTCCCGTAATTTTCTGTGTTTTAACAGACAATACAAAACAGCAATCTTTAGACAGATCTGGAGGAAGTTTAGGTAACAAAGGCATTGAATGTGCTGTTGCAGCCGTTAAAATGGCAGCTATTAAAAACTTAGATAGATCTTCTGGAAGTGTTGGTTTTTAAGGTAAAGAAAACCTAAAAAAACACCAAGAAAAATAATATTGAGTTAATTTGTCATTTCGCCTTTAGGAGAAATCTCATAAATCTCTCAATTTTGTGTTCGCTATTTTATGTGATTTCTCCTTCGTCGAAAAGACAAAACTGAAAGTGAAATAGATTAAGGAACATTGTATTTTTAAGAATACTTTTAACATCATTTCTTGATGTATTCCTTTTATTTATTTAATTTTGAGTTCAGAAATTTTGGTCTGAATTTTGATTGATACCTAGTCTAATTTAAAATTAATATTATGTTTGGAAATGCTTTTAAAACAAGATCATACAATGTTTTTGATTATAAACCTAGGTACTATAATGAGAGAAAAGAAAGAATTAAAAAGCTTGAAGAAAAATACGCTAAAAATAGAGCGTTAGGAATTGATGAAAATTTATCTCGTGTAGATTTTTCACCTAACAATTTAAGAAAAGCTTGGAAAAGAAGTAAATCTCCAATATCTAATCGTAAATCAACATTAAGACTAGCTGTAATTATCACAATTCTTGTAGGTATTGCTGCTTATATTTTAGACTTTCATACATTATTTTAATGTCAGATATTATTCAACTTTTACCAGACCATGTAGCCAACCAAATTGCTGCTGGAGAAGTCGTGCAAAGACCAGCTTCTGTGGTAAAGGAATTGTTAGAAAACGCTATTGATGCTGGTGCCACAAGTATAAAACTGCTTTTAAAAGACGCAGGTAAAACTTTAATTCAAGTTATTGATGATGGCAAAGGAATGAGTGCCACAGATGCTAGAATGTGTTTTGAAAGGCATGCAACTTCAAAAATTAAAAAAGCAGAAGATTTATTTAATTTATGCACCAAAGGTTTTCGAGGCGAAGCTTTAGCATCGATTGCAGCAATTGCGCATGTTGAATTAAAAACCAAACAAGAAAACGAAGAATTAGGAACTTGCCTAAAAATTGAAGGTAGTAAAGTAATTTCGCAAGATTTTATTTCTACTTCTCCAGGTGCAAGTATTGCTGTAAAAAACTTATTTTACAACATTCCTGCTCGTAGAAATTTCCTAAAGTCAGACACTGTAGAAACCAGACATATTATAGACGAATTTCAAAGAGTTGCTTTGGCACATCCTGCAATTTCGTTTTTAATGCACCACAATAACAACGAAGTTTATCATTTAAAAGAAGGCAATTTAAGACAGCGAATTGTAGCTGTTTTCGGCGCTAAAATGAATGAAAAACTAGTTCCCATAAACGAACAAACTGATATTTTAACCATTCAAGGTTTTGTGGCAAAACCAGAGTTTTCAAAGAGAAAAAGAGGTGAACAATTCTTTTTTGTGAATGATAGATTTATAAAAAGTTCGTATTTAAATCATGCAGTTGCCAATGCTTTTGATGGTTTGCTGGAACATGGTTCACATCCCTCCTATTTTTTGTATTTAGAGGTGCCTGCAAGTTCAATCGATATCAATATTCATCCTACAAAAACAGAAATTAAGTTTGATAATGAAAAGGCCTTATATGCCATGCTAAGAGCGACTGTAAAACACAGTTTAGGGCAATACAATGTTGCTCCTGTTTTAGATTTTAACAGAGATGCTAATTTAGATACTTCTTATCATCAAACTAAAAATATTGTAAAGGGTTCCACACCAAAAATTACAGTGGATCCGGATTTTAATCCTTTTAAAGAAGCTAAACAAAAAGAAATTACATTTCCATACAAAAGAGAACAAAACACGCAAAGTTGGGAATCATTATATACTTCTGTTGCTATTACTGATGAAGAAAAGCAAGAGGAGTTATTTAATCATCAGCAGGAAATAAAAACACAAAAAACGTTTCAAATTCAGCGTAAATATGTGTTGAGTTTGATAAAATCTGGTGTGGTTTTAATCAACCAATCTTTGGCTCATCAACGTATTTTGTATGAAGAATTTTTAGAAAGCATTACTGTAAAAGAAGCGAATAGTCAGCAATTATTATTTCCTGTAAAAATATCTTTTTCATCACAAGAAATAGAAATGATTTACACCATTAAAACCGAATTAGAGAATGCTGGTTTTTCTTTTGATGAATTTACAAAAGACAGTGTTACCATCAAAGGAATTCCTGTTTCTGTTACCGAAAGTAAAATCACTATTATTTTAGAAGAGTTACTAAATGATATAAATTTAGAAGTACCAGACAGCAGTTTTAGTCATTTTGATGTGATGGCTAAATCTTTTGCAAAAACATTATCTATAAAAACAGGAACGCAACTTTCTGAAAAAGAGCAAGAAAGCTTGGTAAATAATTTGTTTTCTTGTAAAGAACCTACTATTTCTCCTTTTGGAAAATCAACATTTAAAACGTTGACGTTAAACGAAATAGACACTATTTTTAATCGCTAAAAATGAATAATAAACTAACAGGTGTCATAAAACATCTTATCATTATAAACGTAATTGTATTTCTTGTTCCGCAATTATTACAATTAGATTTAACCAATATGTTGGCACTGCATTTTCCAGAAAATGAAAATTTTGGTTTTTGGCAATATGTAACGCACATGTTTATGCACGGAAGTTTTCCACACATTTTATTTAACATGTATGGTTTGTGGGCTTTTGGAACTCCTTTAGAACAAATGTGGGGAAAAAATAAATTTATATTTTTCTACTTTTCTGCTGGAATTGGAGCTGGACTTATTTATACTTTAGTTAATTATTATCAGTTTAATAGTGCATTTGAAAAACTATTGGAATTAGGCTCAACAAAATCAGAAATAATGGAGCTAATGAATCCTACTTTAGTTTATCAAAATGAATATTTACAAACAGTAAATTCATTATACACAACTCCAGCAGTTGGAGCATCTGGAGCAGTGTATGGAGTTTTAGTGGCTTTTGGTTTGTATTTTAAAGATGCAAAATTAGCATTGATATTTTTCCCAGTGCCAATTGCCGCAAAATATTTTATTCCTGTAATGATTTTAGGTGATTTATTCTTTGGAATGACAAAATATTCTGTGGGTAATATTGCACACTTTGCGCATATTGGAGGTGCACTTATTGGTTTTATCATCGCTTATTATTGGAAAAGAAATCATTTTAAATCGATATAAATGAGTTTTGTAGACGACATAAAAAGAAGATATATTTCTGGAAATATAGTTGAAAAACTAATCATTATAAATATTGCTGTTTTTATTTTAGCTTTGTTAATGAGCGTATTTTCTGGTCTTTATAATAACGAAGCTAGTTTTATTACTACGTGGTTTTCTTTAGACGATGATTACAGCTCTCTCTTTACAAAACCTTGGTCTATAGTTTCTTACGGATTTTTACATGCAGGTTTTATTCATATCTTATTCAATTTAATTGCTTTATATTTTATTGGGAATCTCTTTTTAGAATATTTTACACAGAAACAATTATTAAGTTTTTATTTAATTGGTACTTTTTTTGGAGGCGTTTTATACCTGGTAAGTCAAAATTATTTTCCGCTTTTTGAAGGAAGAAATTCTTATTTAGTAGGAGCTTCTGCAGGAGTTTCTGCGATTTTTATAGGTATTGCAACTTACATTCCAAATTATCAACTTAAAATACGTTTTATAGGTTTTGTAAAATTGTGGCATTTAGCTGCAATTTGGATTGGCTTGGATATTATTGGTTTAGTTGGCACAAATGCAGGTGGAAGTTTCGCACATTTAGGAGGCGCTTTATTCGGTTTTTTATATGTTCGAAAAGCAAGTAATAAAGATATTAAACTATTTGACACTCTTGGAAATCTATTTAAAAAGAAAGAAAAACCTTTAAAAACGGTTTACAAATCGAAAGAAAAAAAGCAAAAAACTTCAAATACAAATTTAAATCAACAACAAATTGATGCAATTTTGGATAAGATTAGCAAATCTGGTTATGACACATTAACAGCATCAGAAAAAGAATTTTTATTTAAACAAGGCAAAAAATAGTTCCTAACCAACTTCCCCAACTGTGAAAAAGTTATCATTTATAAATAAAATTATTTATATTCTTAATTCGTTGTTCGCAACGTTTTTATTGTTGTCTTATCTTTTGCCTTTTGTATCTCCAAACACAATGCCGAGTTTTGCAATTCTGAGTTTGTTAGTGCCTATTTTAATCTGTGTTAATATAATTTTTTTAGTGTATTGGCTCATCAACCTAAAAAAACAGTTGCTTTTATCAACTATAATTTTAGTGATTGGTTGGTTTTTTACACCTCCATTTTATAAACTTACAGAAAATACATCGTCTTTAAATGATGATTTAAAAGTGATGACCTATAATGTAAGAATGTTTAACCATTGGAAATGGATTGATGATGAAACTATCCCTAAAAAAATTAATGCTTTTATTGAAGATAAATCACCTGATATTTTATTATTTCAAGAATACTACAGTTTAGAGAAACAACAGTTTTCATATCCTTACAAATACATAAAAACAAAAAACGAAAATGCAAAAATTGGCTTGGCTATTTACTCTAAATTTCCAATAATAAATTCAGGTTCTTTACAGTTAGAAAACACATCAAACAATATTATTTTTGCAGATATTCTCAAGAAAAAAGATACTATTAGAGTTTACAACTTGCACTTACAATCTTTACAATTAAGACCTGATGAAGAAAATTTTGGAGAAGCAGATTCAGAAAAATTACTAGCAAGATTAAGAGATGGTTTTAAACAACAAGCTTTACAAACTGAAGTTTTTTTAGCGCATGAAAAAGGTTGGAAAGGTAAAAAAATTGTTGCTGGCGATTTCAATAACACTTCTTATTCTTGGGTGTATAATCAAATTTCAGAAGATAAAAAAGATGCTTTTATTGAAGCTGGTAAAGGATTTGGAAAAACATTTAATTATTGGTTTCCTATGAGGATCGATTTTATTTTAACGGATGAAAATGCAATCATTAATACATTCCATTCTTTTTCAGAAAAAAATTCAGACCACTTTCCTATTCTTGCTAAAATAAATTGGTAAACTCCAAATAACTAAGCTTATAATAACTATTTATAACTTCTTTTCTTCATTAATGCTTGACTTTTACTTTCTATGGTAGATTTTAATAAGCTAGCCAAATAATAAAAAGGCTTTTTAAAATTCGCAAATCGTAATGAATAATGACTAAATTTTAATAATTTATGAAATTCATTTTTTATTTCTTCCTCATAATTCCTTAGAAAATTTTCACTAAAATTATTTTGAAGTAAACACTTTTCTATATTTTTTGCAGCAATAATTCCAGACATCATTCCTGTACCAATACCTTCTTTGTAAAACGCATTAGACAAACCTGCTGCATCTCCTACCAACAAATAACGATCTCCCACAATTTTTTGAGTACCAAAATGAAACGGAATCGTCCAACCTCGCCAAGAACCAACTTTGGTTGCTCCTAAAAATTTATCCTTTACTTTATTATGGGTTTTTATAATATGTTCTATCTCTTCAACTAAATTGATTTGATGCTTTTTAATTTGATCAGACCTACCACCTAAACTTACGTTAACATGACCATCAGCCAATGGAAAAACATAAAAAAATAAGAGAACATTTTTATAAATTAACCTGACTTCTGCATCGTTTTTTAATGGTAAATTTTTAACATCTTTAAAATATGCACAAACAAACGTGGACATTAATTTACTGTTTGGCTTATTTTTCGCTAATTTTCTAGCCACAATAGATTGTGCTCCATCTGCACCAACAATAACCTTCGATAAAATTTCCTTTCCATTTTTTAGCGTAAGAAAAACACCATTTTCTCTATTTTCGATTGTTTTAACAGCACTTCCGAAATTTTTGTGAGCATACTTTTCAGACAAATGATTCACTAAAAAATCATCAAAATCGATTCTTTTAGCATAAGAAATCACCATATTTCTATCGTTACTTTCTTTAAAATTCACTCGGAAATTATCTGCTATATGTAACTGAATATTCTTGCTATGTATAAATTTAGGATTTTTTAAAAAGTTTTGAAATAAATTTCCACCTAAAAGCTCCATAGACTTATAGGCGTATAAAATTAAGCCATCACCACAAGTTTTATCTCTTGGAAATACTGCTTTGTCAATAATATAATGATGAATTTTTAAATTGGACAACATCATAGATGTTGCAGCACCTGCAGGACCTGCTCCAATAATACACACAGCTGTTTTTTCAATAGTTTGCATAGTCATCACAAATATATAAAAGAAAAATTCTAAATCTTCTTTTCAAATCCATATTCAAGTTCAACTTTACAAATACGCAATTGGTATTTTTTATACCATTTTTCTCTACCTAAGTTTCTAATTTCTGTATGTTCAATATTATTTTTCCAGGCAGTAATATCCTCTAAAGATTGCCAATAAGAAACTGTAATCCCTAACTCACTTCTTGCAGATTCAATTCCTAAAAATCCTTTTTGAAGTTTTGCTAAAGCTTCCATTCTTTTGGCTGTTTCTCTATAGTTTTCTTGATTATCAGTCAGTATTGTGGTAAAAATAACAGCATAATAGGGCGTTTTTAAATTATCAACAATCATAATTCTAATTCGTATTTTGTTTCTAGTAATTGTAAACCTTCACTTATAAATTTCTTGACAATTTTAAAGTCTAATTTTTCTAAAATCTTGACAGAAGCTTTATTTTCATCAACAACATAGCCCACTAACTTTTTAAATTTTAATTGTTTACAATATGCAATAGTTCCTTTGCAAACCTCAAAACCATAGCCATTTCCCCAATATTTTTCTAAAAATCGATACCCTATTTCATCATCAATTCCATCTTTTACCAAGGCTAAAGTGCCTATAAATTTTTTATCGGATTTTCTTTCAATAGCATAAATCCAAAAATCGTTATAAGTTTTTTGGTATCGTTCTATTAAATCTAACAACTCTATTTTATTTTCAGAAAGATTTTTAACTTCTCCAGTTGCATATTTTAAAACATTTTGATTACTTTCTAGCTGATGAAAAGGTGCTAAATCGTCTAAAATCAGTTTTCTAATAAGTAGTCTTTCCGTCTCAAAAATCATGAATAATGTTGTAAATTTGCGGAATCAAAATATTATTTCAGTAAGTCTAAAGTTTTTATAAAAAATTTAAAAACTAAAACGAATTAATAGAATTATAAAACCTCGATGATCGAGTAAAAGTACAAGAATGATTGCAGATAAAAAAGTAGCTTTTTATACATTAGGTTGCAAATTAAACTTTTCTGAAACCTCTACAATAGCACGTAATTTTGTAAACGAAGGTTTTGAACGTGTTGATTTTAATGAGGAAGCAGATATTTACGTAATAAATACCTGTTCTGTTACAGATAATGCTGACAAACGTTTTAAAGCCATTGTAAAAAATGCCTTAAAGAAAAACGACGAAGCTTTTTTAATTGCTGTAGGTTGTTATGCACAATTAAAACCTGAAGAATTAGCGGCTGTTGATGGTGTAGATTTGGTTTTAGGTGCTACTGAAAAATTTAATGTTACTTCTTACATTAACGATTTAACTAAAAATAACGTTGGTGAAGTGCATTCTTGTGAAATTGGTGATGCCGATTTTTATGTAGGTTCTTATTCTATTGGCGATAGAACTCGTGCCTTTTTAAAAGTACAAGATGGTTGTGATTATAAATGTACGTATTGCACAATTCCTTTAGCTCGTGGAATTTCTAGAAGCGATACTTTAGAAAATGTGATTGAAAATGCCAAGGAAATAGCATCCAAAGGAATTAAAGAAATTGTTTTGACAGGTGTGAATATTGGCGATTATGGAAAAGGTGAATTTGGCAATAAAAAACACCAACATACTTTTTTAGATTTGGTAAAAAAACTAGATACTGTAAATGATATTCATCGTTTGCGAATTTCATCAATAGAACCTAATTTACTAAAGGATGAAACGATTGAATTTGTTTCTGAATCTGAAACTTTTGTGCCTCATTTTCATATTCCTTTACAGTCTGGAAGTGATGCCTTGCTTAAGAAAATGAAACGCAGATATTTGCGTAAAACCTATACCAATAGAGTTGCAAGAATTAAAGAAGTAATGCCAAATGCTTGTATTGGTGTTGATATTATTGTTGGTTTTCCTGGTGAAACAGATGAATTATTTTTAGAAACCTACAATTATCTAAACGAATTAGATATTTCTTATTTACACGTGTTTACCTATTCTGAAAGACCCAATACTGAAGCTGTAAATTTAGGTGGTGTCGTTCCTAAAAAAACACGTGCAAAACGTAGTAAAATGCTGCGTGGTTTATCAGCTAAAAAAAGACGTTCTTTTTATGAAAGTCAATTAGGGAATTCCTTGACTGTTTTATTCGAAAATGAGAATAAAGAAGGGTACATCAATGGATTTACAGAAAATTACGTAAAAGTAAAAACTCCTTGGAATCCTGAACTTGTAAACAAATTGCACAAAATAACTTTAACTGAAATTGATGACGATGGTTTGGTTAGATTTGATTTTGTAAAAGATGCAATTGCCATATAACTTGGCATTAATTTTGAGCTAAAAATAATTAATAATTTACGTATAAATTATTACAAAAACCTACATTGATTACATGTCGAAAACTCCCATATATTTTATGCCAGGATTAGCTGCTGGCCCAGAAATTTTTTACAATTTAACATTGGATCCAGCAATTTACGAGTTTCATTATTTAACCTGGAAAAAACCTTTGGCTTTAGAAGAAAGTATTGCTAATTACGCCATGAGAATGACAGAAGAAATTCATCATGAAAACCCTGTTTTAGTAGGCGTTTCTTTTGGCGGAATTATTGTACAAGAAATGAGTAAGTTTATTGATGTTAAAAAAATTATTATTATTTCTAGCGTAAAATCAACAGGAGAACTTCCAAAAAGGTTTAAAATAGCCAGTAAAAGTAAAATCTACAAATTATTTCCTACGCAAATTGTAACGAATTTTGAAAGTTATGCAAAATATTTTGTTGGAAAATCATTAGAAAAGAAAGCAAAGATTTACAAGAAATATCTTTCTGTTAGAGGGAAAACCTATATAAAATGGTCTATTCATAATGCAATTAATTGGAGACAAGAAAAACCGATCGAAGGAATTGTGCATATTCATGGAGAAAAAGACGAAATATTTCCTATTAAAAGTATTAAAAATTGCATCAGAATTAAAAATGGAAACCATTCTATGATTATTTTAAAAGCTAAAGAAATAACAAAAATAATTCACGAAAATTTAACTTGTTAAAGCTATTTCTTATGCGTACTTTTATTGTGTAAAATTAAACTATCATGAATAAATCATTCAGAATTATATCTCTTTTAAGCGTTGTTTCAATTACTATTTTATTTATAAATGCCATGAATAAAGATGAAGTAAAAGTTGAGCCAGCTTCAAACACACATAAAAGCTACAAAATAAAATCTTTGACATTGCCTACAAATTTAAATTTGGCTGGTGAGCGAGTTCCTGTAGAAATACCTGATGTTAAAGAAAGAATGGAAAGGGAATTGTTGGTAAATACCTATTGGCAATCTAATGGTTTATTACTTTTAAAAAGAGCAAATAGATATTTTCCAATTTTAGAACCTTTATTAAAAAAATATGGTTTGCCAGACGATTTTAAGTTTTTAGCCTTGGCTGAAAGTGGTTTTACGGATGAAACCTCTAATGTTGGTGCAGCAGGAATGTGGCATTTTATGAAAGGAACAGGGAAAGAATATGGTTTGGAAATTAACGATAATGTTGATGAACGATATGATATTGAAAAATCTACAAAAGTAGCTGCTGAATACTTAAGAAGCTCTTTTGAACGTTTTAATTCTTGGACTTTGGCAGCAGCTGCCTACAATGCTGGTAACTATGGGGTTTCTAGAAGATTAGAAGCACAAGAAGTTACCAATTATTATGATGCTAAATTACCAGATGAAACTGAACGTTATGTGTTTAGAATTTTGGCATTGAAAGAAATTATAAACAATCCAGAAAAGTATGGTTTTGTTTTTAATAAAGAAGATTTATATACTTCTCAAAAAACAACAACTGTAAAAGTTGATACAGCTATTACAAATATTACTGCTTTTGCCAAAAGATATGGTATGAATTATAAAGAGTTTAAAATTCTTAATCCTTGGTTAAGAGAGCATCACTTAAACAATAAAAGTAGAAAAATGTACGAAATTAAAATTCCTGTAAAGTAGTTTTTATACAATAACATTTTTAACTCTACCTACCAAACCAGATTCTAATTGTACTTTTATTCCATAAGGGTGTTGTATAGATTTTGTTAATATTTTAGCAACAACACCTTTCGTTAATTCGCCACTTCTTTGATGTGGTTTCTGAACAATTTCTACAAACAAACCTATTTTAATGTTTTCTCTTTTTCTACCATCAATAATCATAACTTAAATTTTTATAAAAATAAAAAAAGCCTCGCAATTTTGCGAGGCTTTTAGATAAAAATTTAACTAGTGTAATAAAATATATATTATAATACTCTTACGTTTACTGCGTTTAATCCTTTTCTTCCATCTTGTAAGTCAAATTCAACTTCATCGTTTTCACGAATTTCATCGATTAATCCTGACACATGTACAAAATGTTCTTTGTTTGATCCTTCTTCAGTGATAAATCCAAATCCTTTAGATTCATTGAAAAATTTTACGGTACCTTTATTCATTATAAAAAAATTATTGTGTTGTTAAATTAAGTCCTAACAACGTTTTATTAAAGTGCAAATATAATGCCAATAAAAATATAAAACGATAAAAACTTTAAATTATTTATAAAAAACTTTTAAAAACTGTTTTTCAACGCTTTAACCTCATTAAATTCGTTTACAATTTCGTCTAAAACATCCTTAGCTGATTTTATTTCGTGGATTAAACCTGCTATTTGCCCAATTTCAAGTTCTCCATTCTCTAAATCACCCTCAAACATTCCTTTTTTGGCTCTTGCTCTTCCTAATAATTCTATTAATTTCTCTTTCGTTGGATTTTGCAAATACAATTCCTGAATTTCTTGATAAAATTTATTCTTTACCAATCTTACTGGCGCTAATTCTTTCAAGGTTACATGTGTATCTCCATCTTTTACATCAACAATTGTATTTTTAAAGTTGATGTGAGCAGAAGATTCTAAAGTGGCAGCAAACCTACTTCCTATTTGAACAGCATCTGCTCCTAAAACCATTGCTGCTAACATTCCTCTTCCTGAACCAATTCCTCCAGCTGCAATTACAGGAATTTTAACCTGTTCTTTAACCATTGGTATTAAAGTGAAGGTTGTAGTTTCTTCACGTCCATTATGTCCTCCAGCTTCAAAACCTTCGCAAACTACTGCATCTACACCAGCTGCCTCTGCTTTTAAAGCGAATTTTACAGAGCTTACAACATGTACCACTGTAATTCCTTTTTCTTTTAAGAAGGATGTCCAAGTTTTTGGATTTCCAGCAGAAGTGAACACGATTTTCACTCCTTCATCAACAATAATATTCATGATTTCCTCAATTTGAGGATATAACATTGGCACATTTACACCAAAAGGCTTGTCTGTTGCTTTTTTACATTTTTGAATATGTTCTCTTAAAACTTCAGGATACATAGATCCAGCTCCAACTAAACCCAAACCACCAGCATTCGAAACCGCTGAAGCTAATTTATAACCTGAAACCCAAATCATTCCTCCTTGAACAATTGGATATTTTATATTGAATAATTCTGTGATTTTATTTGTCATATCTAGATTTATGAAATTACTCCTGAACCTAACAATTCTTCGTTTTTATACCAAGCTACAAATTGCCCTTCTTGAATTGCAGATTGTTTGTTTTCAAACTCTACATACAAACCACTTTCAACTTTGTACAAAGTCGCTTTTTCTAAAATTTGTCTATATCTAATTCTTGCTTCAACTTCCATAGTCTCTCCAACTTTTAAAGTTAAATCTTCACGAATCCAATGGATTTCATCATTAGAAACAAACAATACATTTCTATATAAACCTGAATGATTTTTTCCTTCTCCAGTGTAAATTATATTTTTAGTTACATCAGTTTCAATAACATATAAAGCTTCTTTTGTACCACCAACATCCAAACCTTTACGTTGTCCTTTTGTAAAATAATGTGCTCCTTGATGTTTCCCTACTACTTTTCCATCTTCTTTTTGATACGAAAACTTCTTGGCAAAATATTTTAATTCAGCCTCCTTATTTTCAAAAGTTGGAGTTTCTTTTACATACTCAGAAAAATCTGAAGGAATTGTTACAATAACACCTTCTTTTGGTTGTAATTTTTGTTGCAAAAATTCTGGTAATCTTACTTTACCAATAAAACACAAACCTTGCGAATCTTTCTTTTCAGCTGTAATTAAATCGGCTTCTTTAGCAATTTCTCTTACTTCTGGCTTTGTTAATTCACCAATTGGAAACAATGCTTTTGCCAATTGTTGCTGAGAAAGTTGACATAAAAAATACGATTGATCTTTGTTAGTATCTTTTCCACCCAATAATTTATAAACGGGCTTTCCGTTGATAATTTCCTCGCCTTTTCTACAATAATGACCTGTTGCCACATAATCTGCACCTAATTTTAAAGCGATATCCATAAAAACATCAAACTTAATTTCTCTGTTGCATAAAACATCAGGATTTGGTGTTCTTCCTTTGGAATATTCATCAAACATATAATCTACAATGCGTTCTTTGTATTGTTCACTTAAATCTACTACTTGAAAAGGAATCCCTAATTTTTCTGCAACAATCATGGCATCATTAGAATCCTCTAACCAAGGACATTCATTAGAAATTGTCACAGAATCATCGTGCCAATTTTTCATAAAAAGTCCTATAACTTCAAAACCTAGTTCTTTTAATAAATGCGCTGTAACACTAGAATCTACTCCACCTGAAAGCCCAACAACTACTCGTTTCATTTTTTATTTTTGAGAGTGCAAAGTTACGAAAATTGAGTGGAAATATTTAGGTACAGATATTATGGATTTTACAAAACTTTTGACACGAATTTCACGAATTTTCGCTGATTATTGTGAGTAAATATCTCAAGGATTTTCGCTAATTATTGTGAAAATAAAATATGGAAAATAGAGACACGAATTACTCAAATTTCATAGATTTAAAAAAATTGTAAAAATGTTACACCTAAAATATTACACAAAGATGCACAGAGAAAAAAAAACGGAGATTCACAGAGATATTTGAAAAAAAATTACATTTTAACCATTTTTTTTTTAAATAATATTAAAACTTACCTTAAACTTAAACTTGCTAAATTTCCCCTGAGTTTATATTGAGCGAAGTCGAAATAGGGAATTAAAAGGGGCTTTCTAATTCTTTCTAGTAAACGTTTTTTTCTTATTCATCTCCTCATCAGAAGCAACTTCACCATCAATATAATATTCCCATTTACCAACTCTTTTTCCGTTTTCATAAACGCCAGTTTCTTTTAAAAGTCCTGTAAGTTCAAAGAATTTAGCAACGCCATTGGGTTTTCCGTTTTTATACGTTACTACTTCAATTAAAATTCCATTACTAGAATATTTTTGAGATTCACCGTTTTTTAAACCGTTTTTATATTCAGTAATTTCAGCAGGTTTTCCATTTGGATAATAGTTAAATAATTTTCCTTCCAATTTTCCATCAACATACATTTCTTTTGACATGATTTTACCATCAGGAAAAAAATATTCCCACTTCCCTATTCTTTTTCTATTTTCCATAAAACCTTTGCTTTGTAAAACACCTTTCAAAGTAAAAAACTCTACCAAAACTTGGTTATTATTAGATGAATAGGTTTTAATTGTAGTTGGATTTCTAGAATCTGTAATATCATAAAACTTAAAAACACCAATTTCTTTTCCGTTTAAAAATTCGCCTGTATATCGAATTCTTTTATTTGGATAATATTTTGTCCAAACACCGGTTCTTTTATAATTTTCATCAAATTGATTGATTTTTTGCGCGTTTGTAATTTCACTCATAAAAAAACAAGCAAAAAAGGAACAAACAAAAAAGAGTCTTTTTATATTTAACATTTCAATAGAATTTTAAACAAATATACATTAATAGTGCCAGAATCAAATTTACAATTCGTAACAAACCAGCTTTATAATTTAGGGAATGCTGGTAAAGAAAACCGACAACGAGTTGCAAATATTGTGTTGGAAAATCAACTTTTAATGAAAGATTTGGTTACCATCACTTTTAAAGTTGATGATAAAATATCTATAAAAGCTGCTTGGATTTTAGAATGGATTTGCACTCATCATCATTTAGATTGGATGATTCCTTATTTAGAGGAGTTTTCATCAAAAATAAACACCTTAAAATATGATAGTGCTATAAGACCTTGTGCTAAAATTTGCGAACATTTAGCAAATGCTTTTTACACATCCAAAGAAAATGATATCCAAAAAAACTTGAAAAATACTCAGATTGATAACATAATTTCTTGTGGTTTTGACTGGTTAATTACTCCTCAAAAAATTGCTGTGAGAGCTTATACAATGAATACTTTATATCTTTTTGGATTAAAGAAAGATTGGATTCACCCTGAATTAAAACACCTTATTGAAACTAAAATTATTCATGAAAGTAAAGGTTGTAAAGCTCGTGGAAAACAGATATTAGAATTGATTGCAAAACGCAGAAAGTAGACACGAATTTTCTATTTTCTCGAATAATATTTTGACACGAATTACACAGATTTACACAGATGAATTTTACACAATCTAATCAGTGAAAATCCGTGAAATCTGTGTCACTCTTTTCATCAGGTTTGATTTTATGAAATTCGTATCTAAAAAAAATAATTTGATTGTAGAGTTTCTTAGATTCTAGATTTTAATTAAAAATTTTTTACTTTTTTTTGCCACGAATTCACGAATTAAAAAAAATATCATTGAAAATGGAATTTCACTAATTTTAAATCCTTTGGATTTTTTGAGTTTAGAGAACATCTCCAAACTAAAAAGAAAAAATTCGTGAATTTGTGGCATTAGAACTTTTATTTTTTATCATATGTTTTTTTTGCGGAATTCGTGAAATTAGTGTCTAGAAAAAGATAATTCGATTCTAAATTTTAATTAAAATTTCTGATTTTTTTGCCACGAATTCACGAATTAAAGAAAATCATCCTTGAAAATAGGATTTCACCAATTTTAAATCCTTTGGATTTTAAATTTATAAAATTAAAATTTGATTTAAAGAAAAATTCGTGAATTCGTGGCATTAGAACTTTTATTTTTTATTATATATTTTTTTTTTTTTTGCGGAATTCGTGAAATTAGTATCTAGAAAAAGATAATTCGATTCTAGATTTTAATTAAAATTTTTGACTTTTTTTGCCACATATTCACGAATTAAAAAAAATATCATTGAAAATGGAATTTCACTAATTTAAAATCCTTTGGATTTTTTGAGTATAGAGAACATCTCCAAACTAAAAAGAAAAAATTCGTGAATTCGTGGCTTTAGAACTTTTAATTTTTTTGAAATTATTTTTATGAAATTCATAAAATTAGTGTCTAAAAAAACAATTCAAATCTACTGAAATCCTTATTTTTGCATCTAACAACACAACTAACATGAACTTGACACAATTAAATGCGATTTCTCCAATTGATGGACGTTACAGAGGTAAAATATCGAAACTAGCAGACTATTTTTCTGAAGAAGCCCTAATAAAATATAGAGTACGTGTAGAAATTGAATATTTTATTGCACTTTGTGAAATCCCTTTGCCACAATTAGCTGATTTTAACACTAATTTATATGAGGATTTACGTAAAATTTATACTAATTTTACTACTGAAGATGCTCAGAAAATAAAAGATATTGAAAAAATAACGAACCATGATGTAAAAGCAGTTGAGTATTTTATCAAGGAAAAATTTGATGCGTTAAGTTTACAAAAATTTAAAGAATTTATCCATTTTGGATTGACTTCTCAAGATATTAATAATACTGCAATTCCTTTATCAATTAAGGAAGCTATGAATGATGTTTTTGTTCCTCATTATTTTGAGGTTTTAGAAAAACTTCAGGAATTAGTTGTGGAATGGAAAGACATTTCTATGTTGGCGAGAACTCATGGTCAGCCTGCTTCACCAACAAGATTAGGAAAAGAAATTGATGTTTTTGTAGTGCGTTTAAAAGAACAATTTAATTTATTGAATGATATACCAAGTGCTGCAAAATTTGGTGGTGCAACTGGTAATTTTAATGCACATAAAGTTGCTTATAAAAACATCGATTGGAAAGCTTTTGGAACTGAGTTTGTGCAAGAAAGATTAGGGTTACAACATTCTTTTCCAACCACTCAAATTGAACATTATGATCATTTAGCTGCGTTGTTTGATACGTTGAAACGTATCAATACAATTATCATAGATTTGGACAGAGATTTCTGGACCTATGTTTCTATGGATTATTTTAAACAAAAGATTAAGGCTGGTGAAGTAGGTTCTTCTGCAATGCCACACAAAGTAAATCCGATTGATTTTGAAAATTCTGAAGGAAATTTAGGAATTGCAAATGCCATTTTAGAACATTTATCAGCAAAATTACCAATCTCTAGATTGCAACGTGATTTAACTGATAGTACAGTTTTAAGAAATGTTGGTGTTCCTTTTGGTCATACCATTATTGGTTTTACATCTACCTTAAAAGGATTGAATAAATTATTGTTGAACAAACAAAAATTTGTAGACGATTTAGAAAATAATTGGGCTGTTGTTGCAGAAGCAATTCAGACAATTTTAAGAAGAGAAGCGTATCCAAATCCTTATGAAGCTTTAAAAGGTTTAACAAGAACTAATAGTAAAATCAACCAAAAATCAATTGCAGATTTTATTGATACTTTAGAAGTTTCATCAACCATAAAAGAAGAATTAAAAGCAATTACACCAAGTAATTACACAGGAATTTAAATCGATAAAAAACATATGGCAAAAGACCTTGGTAAAATTATTGAAGACGCAATTAACAAAGCTATCAAAGACAGAGGCGAAGTTAATGTACTGATTGCTGGGAAAACTGGCGTTGGAAAATCGACTTTAATAAATGCTGTTTTTCAAGGTGATTTTGCAACTACTGGTCAAGGAAAACCTGTTACACAAAAAACGCGCGAAATTAAAAAAGACGGAATTCCGTTAACATTATTTGACACAAGAGGTTTAGAATTAGAAAAATATAAGGAAACTTTTGAGGAATTAGAAACGTTTGTAAAAAACAGAAACAACGATTCTAACCCAATGAAACATATTCATATGGCTTGGATTTGTATTGATGAAGGTTCCAGACGTGTAGAAGATGCAGAAATTGAATTGTGTAATTTACTTTCTAAATATATGCCAGTAATTGGTGTAATTACAAAAGCAGTTTCAGACCAAGGTTTTAGAGCAAAAGTATTGGAACTTTTGCCTAATCTTAAAAATGCAGTTCGTGTAAATTCAATTTCGGAAGTTTTAGATGATGGACATGTAATACAAGCTTCTGGTTTGGAAGATTTGGTAGATTTAGCCATGGAAATTGTGCCTGAAGCTCAAAAACACGCTTTTGTTGCTGCTCAGAAAGTGAGCTTAAAGCAAAAAAAAAATAAAAGTCACGCCATTGTTGTAGCTGCAGCAACTACTGCTGCTGGAACTGGAGCTGCACCTATTCCCTTTTCTGATGCTGTTGCATTAATTCCAATTCAAGTGGGCATGTTAGCAAGCATTACTGCTGTTTTTGGTTTCGAATTGAAAAAAGCATTTTTATCAACATTAGTTTCATCGACAATTACAGCAGGTGGAGCAACACTTTTAGGGAGAACAATCATATCGAATTTATTCAAATTATTTCCAGGAGTTGGTAGTATTGCTGGTGGTGCAATTGCAGCATCTACAGCATCTGCATTAACAATTGCTTTTGGTGAAGCGTACATTTCTACCTTAAGCTACGTTTTAAAAGATAAAGAAATATCTGAAGTAAATGAAACCGATATTTTAAGTGAATTTAGAAAACGGTTTAAAAAATCAAAAAAATAAATATATATAATGACTCAAAATAGTAAAAGTACAATCCGTTTTTTTTCTATCATCTTTATGCTCGTTTTTGTTATTACAAGTTGTAATTCAGGCGTGGAAGATAATTCAGATAAATTTAAATTAGGTGTTTTTGAAATTCCTGCTGGTAAAGATTTTGTAAAAGAAACCATCATCAGAAAAGATAGCATTCAGATTAGTAAATATGGAGACCATATTGATACACTTTCAATTGAATGGAAAAATAATTTTTTCTACACATTAAAGTATATCAATCCTAAAAACGATTTACAAAAAGACCCAATGTATGTTCAAATAAATAAAATCAAAGAAGATTCTTATGACTTTACTGTAAAAATCGGTTTTTCGAAATTTTCAAAAAAAGGAACAATTTATAAAGTAAAATAAAATGGAAATATTTTTACAAGCAGAAACTTGGGTTTCTTTGTTAACGTTAACTTTTTTAGAAATTATTTTAGGAATTGACAACATAATTTTTATATCAATTTCAGCGAATAAATTACCGGAAAATCAAGTTAAAAAAGCCACAATGTTAGGGTTAGCTTTGGCAATGATTACAAGAATTGCGCTTTTATTTAGTGTATCTTACTTAATTGCCATGAAAGATCCTTTCTTTTCTGTGGATTTAGGTTGGTTTAAAACAGGTTTAACTGGCCAAAGTATTATATTATTTTTAGGAGGAATTTTTCTGTTGTATAAAAGTACAAGTGAAATTCGTGAAAAAATGGAAGATACAAATGAAGATAAAGTGATAAAAACACCAAAAGTAATATCTTTTAAAAACGTAATTTTTCAAATTATTTTGATTGACATCGTTTTTTCTTTTGATAGTATTTTAACAGCTGTTGGTATGACAAATGGTATTGATGGCGCTTTAACAATTATGGTTATTGCAGTAATTATTTCTATTTTAATTATGATGCTTTTTGCACAACCCATTAATAAATTTGTGAATAGAAATCCAACTATCCAAATGTTAGCATTATCGTTTTTAATTTTAATTGGGTTTATGTTAATTACAGAAGGTGCACATTTATCGCATACTGAATTTTTTAACAAAACTGTAGGCGCAATTCCAAAAGGATATTTGTATTTTGCAATCGCTTTTTCATTAGGTGTGGAAATGCTAAATTTAAAATTAAGAAAAAAGAGCGAAAAACATTAAAACAGCTAAAAAAAATATAGGCATATTACTACTGTTAATTTTTTTATTACCAGTAAGTATCAACTCATTGCATGATTTAATGAATCATGAACATGCTGTATGTAACTCTAAAACTGTAAAACATATTCACGAAAAAGATATAGATTGTGAGCTTCATTTACTGAAACAAAGCAACTCTTTTTTAGCTGAAAATACATTCGAAATTTTAACACAAACTATTATCACTAAGAATAATAGTATTGCATATAATTATTTAAAAAACCATTCACAATTATCGTTTTCATTAAGAGGGCCACCTCAAAGTATTTAAATTAAGTCTATTAATTTACATATTGAAAACAAAAAATAATGAAACTATTTTATTATTGTGTTTTTGTGTGTTGTTTATATGCAACTGCATCAGCACAAAATTGCACTCTTTCTTTTAAAGGAAAAGTTACTGATTTTCACGATAGTTCTATAATAATTGGAGCTTCTTTACAAATTGAAAACACCAACAAATATGCCACCACAGATTTTGATGGCTTATTTGAATTCAACAACATTTGTGAAGGAAAATATATTGTTATTATAAAACATGTTGCTTGCGAAACCAAAAGGATCAACATCAACATTAGCGAAAATACATTTAAAGAAATTACTTTAGAACATCACTTAAACGAGTTGAATGAAGTTGTTGTTAAAACGAACACTAAAACTGAAATAACAAGTATTGAACAATCTTTGAAAAAAGGTGTTATAGACAATTTTACAGACAAATCTTTAGGAGATGCTCTAAATACTTTAAGTGGTGTATCCTCTTTAAATACAGGAAATTCTATTGTAAAACCCATGATTCATGGGTTACACAGTAGCAGATTGTTATTAATTAATAATAACGTAAGAATGTTTGACCAAGAATGGGGAGATGAACATGCACCAAATATCGACATTAATGCTAGTGAAAAAGTTACGGTTGTAAAAGGCGCAAATACTTTAAAATATGGTAGTGATGCCATTGGCGGTTTAATTTTAATTGAGCCAAAAAAGTATGCTGTTATAGATTCTCTTTTTGGAAGCACAATAACTTCTTTTAACTCTAATGGTTTAGGTGGTAATATAAATTCGGAAATTGTAAAAACCTACAAATCTGGTTTGTATGCAAAATTACAAGCCAATTATAAACAGTTTGGCGATTTTAAAGCTCCTGATTATTACTTAACTAATAGTGGTTTAAAAAGCATCAACACTTCTTTTAGAATCGGTTACAATGGTTACGAAAAAGGTTTTAGTGCGTATTATAGTTTTGTTGATAATGAATTTGCCATTTTACAATCTTCTCATATTGGGAATGTAAATGATTTGGTAAACTCGATTAATAACAGAGAACCAAGAGTAATTGAAGATTTTTCTTACGATATAAATTTTCCAAAACAAGAGATAACGCATCATTTAGCAAAAATTGAAGCGTACAAAAGAATTAAAGGTTTAGGAAAATTATCGATTCAATATGATTTACAAATTAATAGACGAAAAGAGTTTGATTTAAGAAGAGGAGACAGAAGAGATACACCAGTTGTCGATTTACGATTATTTACAAACTCCTTACAGACGGATTTAGAAATAGATTACTCTGATGCACTAAAATTAAACACAGGTATTTTAGCTCGTTATCAACAAAACGATGCAGTTGCAGGAACAGGAACCAATCCTTTAATTCCTGATTTTGATAAATATGAAGCTGGCGCTTTTGCAACAGCCAATTATAAATTAAATGTTGATACTGAATTGAGTGCTGGTGTTCGATATGATTTTTCTAGAATAGAAGCCAGAAAACAATACAATGTTACAGATTGGCAAGAAACCTATAATTATGATGAATTGTTTCCAGAATTTGAAACAGGCGAAATTCGTGGAACTACCATTTTTACTAGACCAGAATTCTCGTTTCATAATTTTTCTGCTAGCTTAGGTTTTAGCAAATCTCTTGATAATGATATTTCGTTATTTATCAATTATGGTTTAGCTTCTAGAATGCCAAATCCATCAGAATTATTTAGTGATGGTTTGCATCACTCTGCAGCTCGAATAGAAACTGGTTTGCTAACCATCAACAAAGAAATTGCCAATAATTTTATTGTTTCTTTAGAACGAAATAATGACAACTTTGGGTTTGTAATTAGTCCTTATTACAAACACATAAATGGTTTTATTCAGTTGATTCCTGTGGGCATTACCACAACTATTAGAGGGGCGTTTCCTGTTTGGGAATACAACCAAGTTGATGCAAGAATTTTTGGAATTGATATTGATGTAAACAAAAAAATTAGTAAAAAATTCAATTTTAAAGGAAATGTAAGTTTATTAAAAGGCGATAATATATCAGACGATATTGCATTAATCAACATGCCTTCAACAAACTTTACAAATGCTATTTCTTATAAAAACGAAGAATTGAATCAATTAACAATTAGTTTACAAAACAGGACAGTTTTACAACAAAATCATTTTCCAGATTACAATTTTAACACTTTTAATGCTATACAACAACAAGACGTTTTTGTAGATATTAGCTCAACACCTCCTGCATATTCATTATTTAATATTCAAACATCTGCAGTTTTTAAAGCTTTTAATAAAGGAAGCCTAAAATTAGAATTTAATGTAGATAATTTGTTTAATGTTTCTTACAGAGAAAACTTAAACAGACTCAGATATTTTGCTGATGAATTAGGGAGGAATTTCAATTTAAAAATAAAAATAAATTATTAAAAAAACACACATTATGAAAACTTTAAAATCAAATACAATAAAATTATTCGCTTTATTATTTATCTCTAGTGTTGCACTTTCTAGCTGTTCAGAAGATCATGATGATGATCATGACCATGGATCCGAAGGAGAATTAATTACAACAGTAACCTATACTTTAACAAATGGTAATGATATTGTAAATCTTGTTTTTACAGATTTAACAGGAGGTAGTTTAGATGATGCAACCTATGATGTTTCTGGTTCTTTAACTGCAAACACAACATATACTGGTGTTCTTAAATTAGAAAATGCAACTGAATCGCCTGCAGAAAATATTACTTTAGAAGTAAAAGCAGAAGGAGATGAACATGAGTTTTTCTTTGCATCTAGCATTGCTGGACTAACATTTGAAAAAACAGATACAGATATAAATGGAAATCCGATAGGAATTGAAACTTCTGTAACTACTGGAAGTGCAGGTTCAGGAACATTAACTGTAGTTTTAAAGCACGAACCTACAAAACCAAATAACGGAACTTCTGCAAATGCTGGTGGAAGTACAGATGTAGAAGTAACTTTTAATATTGCTGTTCAATAATAAAGACATTATTTTACTAAAAAAGCGGCTAATTTATTAGCTGCTTTTTTATTGGCTATTATTCCGATTATTCTCTATAAATTTATCCTATTTTAAAATTATTTATATGGCTGAAGAAATCTTATTAAATGAAATTATTATTGGTTACAGAAACTTAATTGCAGAACGTTATCAATATAAAATTTTAAAAGAAAAGTATGATTTTCCAGAGACAATAAATGAGGAGGTTGTAGAAGATATTAAAGCCTATTTTTTAACGTATGTGTACCCTGATTTAGAAAAAAGAGCCGAATTAAATGAAGCCTTTAGCACTTTAGACGATTTTATAAAACATCCTGAAAAATTATTAAATTTAGTATTGCCATCTTTAAAATTAATTTTTACGCATGGCAAGCATTTACCTAAAATTTTTAATGCAGGCTTAAAAGCAATGAAATCTTTTAGAGGAGCTACAAAATTTGAAAATGCAATTGTTCAAAAAGCAAAACAAGAAAATAGTAAACCGCCTTTTACAACTAAAAAAATCAACAAACTTATTCAACTTTTGCCTTATAGCGAGTTGGAAGAGTTTATGAAAAATACCGAAACTTTTTTCAATATTATTTATGACAAAGAATTGGTAGAAAAAATTAAGGAAATTATTAGTTTTTTAATCTCAAAGATGAAAAGCAAACCTAAAGTATTCTCTATTAAAGAGATTAAAGGTTTAAGTTTAGCATTAGAAACCATATCGAAAGGAGAAGAAATGCTAAATAAAATAACACTAAAAGATCAAGAAATTTTAATTGGTTTTGTGTTGCAAATAGAAAAAGATCATTTACAAGCTATTTTTAAAACTCATTAAAAATTAAATTTAAGAAGATAAAAAACACAAAAAAGTATTCGCAATTAAAACAACATTGCCTATTTTTGCCAAAAAATAATTTGTGCTGTTTTATAACTTTATAAGTGATAAAAATGCTCGCTAAAAAAGCATTTTTATGTCTAAATTACCAAAAGAAAATCGATTTATTGATGTCTCTGATTATGGAAGACCAATTGCGAGAATTATTGCAAACTCTTTAAAAGAAACTTCTTATACTCCAATAGATGTTACAATAGCCTTTGTAATTTCTGGTTTAATTGCTGTGTATTGTATTTTTAATGGTTATTATTTTGCAGCAGCTTTCTTTTTAATTTTTAAATCTATTTTAGATGCTGCAGATGGCGAATTAGCAAGATTAAAAGAAACACCTTCTTATACTGGCAGATTTTTAGACTCTATATCTGATATTATCCTGAATTTTATCATTTTTTACACACTTTGGATTATAACAGATACCAACGTTTTATTTGCTTGTCTCGCTTTTTTCGGCATTCAATTACAAGGAACGTTGTACAATTATTATTACGTAATTCTTAGAAATAGGTTTGATGGAGATACCACAAGTAGGGTTTTTGAAAATAAAACACCTATAGCTTTGCCTGGAGAAAGTCAAAAAAACGTAAATATACTTTTCTTTTTATACAAAGCTTTCTATGGCATATTTGACAAAATAATTTATGCTTTAGATAAAAATGCTTCTCAAGGAAAAACACTTCCAAATTGGTTGATGTCTTTAATTTCTATGTTTGGTTTAGGTTTTCAACTTTTAATAATAAGTGTTCTTTTAGTTCTAGGATTAAAAGAAATTATTATTCCTTTTTTTATAGGATATTCTGTCTTAATCTTTCTTTTTATATTTATAAGAAAAAAATTTTATTAGCTTACATATTTTGTTTTCTTTATAGTACTTAACGTAATAAAAGCGCCTAAAAAGAAAACACCTAAAGCCAACACACTCGATTGAATTGTAAAGAAAGAAGTTAACAAACCAAATGTAACCATGCCAACAACCAAGGCAATTTTTTCTGTTACATCAAAAAAGCTAAAGTAAGAGGCTGTATCATCTGTTTTTGGTAATAATTTAGAGTATGTAGATCTAGCTAAAGATTGAATTGCCCCCATTACCAAGCCTATTAAAGCTCCTAAAATATAAAAGTAAAGTTCGATGTTTGGTGTATCTTTTGTTAAATTAAAACCGATAAAACAAACCAAACCCCAAATTGCAATGGTAATTTTTAAAGTTTTTATATTCCCGATTTTATCAGAAAGTCTAGAAAATAAAAAAGCTCCAAAAATTCCTACAAACTGAACTAATAAAATAGTTCCGATTAAATTAGCAGTTTCTAAGCCTAAAATGGTTCCGAAAATACCTGCCATTAAAATTATGGTTTGTACACCAATACTCAACATAAAAAAAGCAATTAAGAAAGTTTTTAACTCACTATACTCAAATAATTCATTGGCTACTTTTTTTAATTCTTTAATTCCCTTTGTAAAATAATTATCTTTTGGTAACGTAACTTTTTCTGTATCTGGTAGTTTTCTATACGTAATTTGAGCAAAACCTAACCACCATAAACCTACTAGAACAAACGAAATTTGAGAGCCAAATTGTTTATCATAAAATCCAAAAACTTCAGTTTCAATTATAACTAAACATATTCCTAGTAATAAAATAGAACCTGAATACCCCAACATAAAACCTTTTGCACTTACTTTATCTTGCTGTTCAGGATGTGCAACTTCTGGCAAATACGCATTGTAAAAAACAATACTTCCCCAAAAACCAATACTCGCTAAAATGGTAAATAAAATACCAACCCATAAAGTTTCTTTTCCTGTAAAAAAGAACAGACACATTACTGATATAGAGCCCAATAAGCAAAACCCTCTTAAAAATTTCTTTTTATTCCCTGCATAATCTGCAATACCAGATAACATTGGCGACATTAAAGCCACCACTAAAAAAGAAAAAGCCAAAGCATAATTATACAAAGAAGTAGGATTCCAAAGCATTCCTAAAAACTCTATTTTTCCAAAAGTATCTGCAAATCCTTCAGAAGCTGTTAAACCAGCATAATAAATAGGAAAAACTGCAGTACTAATTACTAACGAATACACAGAATTTGCCCAATCATAAAATGCCCAAGCGTTTATTAATTTTTTATCCCCTCTTTTTAACATGAAGTCGTTTTTTAATGATTAAATCTCGTTTTAAAAAAACGAAAATGGCAAAAATTATATTTTTAGTATTCTTTTTTAGTATTTCAAAAATTGTCTCACTAAAAAAGCCGTTCAATAAAATATTGAACGGCTAAATATATGAAATCTAAATGCTATTTAATTAATTCATTTGCGTATTTCCTGTTTTATTAAATTTAGCTGCATATTTTCTAGCAGTTGGTAAATAGGTTCTCAAATCTTGAATTCTAGATTCATTTGTTGGGTGTGTACTTAAAATTGCTGGCTGAGAACTTCCTCCAGATCTTTGACTCATTCTTACCCAAACTTCAGCAGCTTCTGTACCATCATAACCAGCCATAATCATAAAAACCAACCCTAACCTGTCTGCCTCTTGTTCGTGAACTCTACTAAACTTTAACATTCCCAAGCCAGAACCAACTCCAAATGCTGTATTCCAAATTTGTTGTGTTTGTGAGCTTTCTCCAGAAGTTCCTAAAGCAACTGCTAAACCACCTATTTGTTGCAATTGTCCTTGAGACATTCTTTCTTGACCATGTTTTGCAAAAGCGTGTGCAACTTCATGCCCCATAACTGCTGCTACTCCATTTTCATTATCACAAATTGGCATAATACCCGTGTAAAAAACAACTTTTCCTCCTGGCATACACCAAGCATTTACAGTTTCGTCTTGAATTAAATTAAATTCCCATTTATATTGATTGGCATCTTCTGCCATTCCATTTGCTCTCATAAAACGATCTACAGCAGCAGAAATATTTTGACCAACATTTTTAACTTGATTCGTCATTTCTCTATTGGTAGATAGTTTATTTTCTTCTAAAAAACCTTTGTATTGCGCAAAACTTGCAGGTAAAACCTGGGCATCGCTTACAAAATTTACACGCTTCCTTCCTGTAATTGGCACAGTACTACATTCTGTAAATAGAAATACAAATAATAATAAGGTTGTTATTTTTTTCATTTTTAAATATCTTTTGATTTTCGGTAGCAATTTATTAATTATTTAATTAATATTTGTGCTTTATTAGTTCTTAAAGTAACTTCAATACATATTATGGAATCTTTTTTCGATAAAGAAAAATTAACATCAAGCTTAAAAATTCCAAAAGCAGTTCAGTTTTTTTTTAAAACTACGTACTTTTTTTCTGAAAGCATCACTCTATATTTTGCTTCAAAATTATTTACAACGCCCATCAATTTTAAAACACCTAAAAGGGAATTAGGTATGGAAGAAGCTGCACAGAAAAAGACATTGCATGTTGCATCTATAAAAAAAGACATTCATATTTTGTCTTATGGTTATTCAGATAAAAAAGTTTTATTTGCTCATGGTTGGGCAGGAAGAAGAACTCAACTATTTTTGATTGCCAATTTGTTACTAGAAAAAGGGTTTATGGTTATTGCTTTTGATGCACCTTCGCATGGAAAATCAACAGGAAAAACAACGAATATATTAGAATATATAGAAAGTATAAAAGCTATAAACAAAGAGTTTGGTCCTTTTGAAGCTGCTGTTGGGCATTCTTTTGGAGGAATGGCAATTACGAATGCACAAGCAAATCAAGAAATATTTAAATGTTTGATTACAGTTGGTTCTGGTGATAAAATTGAAGATATTTTAATTAATTTTGCACAAAATATAGGTCTAAACACAAATTTTGGTCATCAGCTTAAAAAATATTTTGAAAAAAAGTGGAACATCAAACTCGTTGATTATGACACGAATGAAGTTGCAAAAAAAATAAACGTTCCTGTTTTGGTAGTTCATGATGTTTTAGATGGAGATGTGGCTGTAAGTTGTGCCATAAATATTCGTCTAAATTTAAAGAAAGGAAAATTGTTAATTTCAGAAGGATTAGGACACACAAAAATTCTTCGAGATCAAGAAACAGCTAACAATATTATAAATTTTATAAAACAAAACAAATGAAAAAATTAGCAAGTATATGTATTTTAGTATTGATGATCAGTTGTGTTGGAACTGCGCAAAATTCATCCAAAGAAAAAAAGACATATAAAGTAGAAAAAACAAGTGCTGAATGGAAAGAGCAATTATCGCCAATTGCCTATAATGTTTTACGCGAAGCTGGTACAGAAAGACCTTTTACAAGTCCATTAAATGATATAAAAAAGCCAGGAACTTTTGTTTGTGCAGGTTGTAAAACACCTTTGTATAAAACTGAACATAAATTCGATTCAGGAACTGGTTGGCCTTCTTTTGACAGAGCTATAAAAGGCAGTGTAGAATTAGATGTAGATTATAAAATTGGTTATGCAAGAACCGAATTAAAATGTAATACTTGTGGTGGTCATTTAGGGCATTCGTTTGATGATGGCCCTCAAAAAACTACAGGAAAACGCCATTGTATTAATGGTGCTGCTTTAGAGTTTATTGCAGAAAAATAGGTTATAAATCTCTTTTAAAATTATTATAAATACCTTCAAATATTGTTTTGGAGGTATTTGCTTTTTACATCGTAAGTGAAGCATGATTTTTACTATACTTAAAGTAAATTTATTTCTGTTTATAAAAAAGCAAATTGAAAATCTATTTTTATTTCTTACATTTAAAGTCTTAATATCAAGTTGATGGATAAAATTGAAATTGCAGATTTATTAGAAGAAAAACATAAAGATTTGTTTTTATGGATCAACAATCAGCCTATAGAAATTTGGGAAAAAGGCCCAAAAGATAAATGGACAGCAGGTCAACATATTCAACATTTGGTTGATAGTTTGCAATTGTTAAATAACGCGTTAAGTTACCCAAGGTTCTTTTTAAAATATAAATTTGGTTTGGCAAACAGACCTTCTAGAGACTATAAAACTGTGGCAAAAAGGTATGATGACAAATTGGAAGAAAATCAAGATAGAGCTACAAAATTTAATCAAAATTTAAAAAAACCAACGTTAAAAGGAAGAGAACATTTATTAACAAGGTTGCAAATTCAGCAGAAAAAATTGCAATATAAAACTAAA
Organism: Polaribacter sp. Hel_I_88; assembly: GCF_000687935.1. Classification (NCBI taxonomy): domain Bacteria; kingdom Pseudomonadati; phylum Bacteroidota; class Flavobacteriia; order Flavobacteriales; family Flavobacteriaceae; genus Polaribacter; species Polaribacter sp. Hel_I_88. Next base: position 3,814,232 of record NZ_JHZZ01000001.1, read on the forward strand.
AAAATAAGTGAGAAAAATTTAGACACGTTGGTAATTCCTCATCCATTAATGGGAAAAATGACTGTGAGAGAAATTATTATGTGGACAGCTCATCATACAGAACATCATACAGAAACCTTAAAATTATTATATTAATTGACTAAGATAATTCGTAAACCCTATTTATTTTTCTTTGGATTATCGATAATAACATTTATAGCTAGTTTTATTTTTAGTGATAAAAGTTTAGATTTTTCATTTTACGACACTTATTTTGGTATTTCGTATCAATATTTTTGTCAATTTTCGGCCATTTTTTATTTGATGATAGCCTTGAACTATTTTGCGCTACATTGGACGGAAAAACAACCCATAAAATGGTTAACAATAACTCATATAATTTTTCAATTACTCTCTCTACTCCTTTTGTTTACAAAAGATCATTGGAATTGGATTGGCGATACAACTTCAACAAATTATAATATTCCAAATAACAATGCTAATTTTTTAGTATTCTTATCCATCTTTTTATTTATAGTATCCATTTTTATTCATTTAGTGAACTTTTTTGCAAGTCTGCTTTTAAAAAGAAATTAATCTTTTATAAGCGAGTTGTTATAATTATATTTGTATCTACTAAAAAAGAATACAAATTATGTTTAATAATTTAAGTGAAAAACTAGATAAAGCCTTACACACCTTAAAAGGTCATGGGCAAATTACAGAAATAAATGTTGCAGAAACTTTAAAAGAAGTTAGAAGAGCACTTTTAGATGCCGATGTTAACTTTAAAATTGCCAAAGAATTTACTAAAAAAGTACAAACTGAAGCTTTAGGACAAGATGTTTTAACAACTTTAAATCCTGGACAATTAATGGTTAAGTTGGTTAAAGACGAACTTACAAAATTAATGGGTGGTGAAACTGTTGGTATTAATTTACAAGGCTCACCAACTGTAATTTTAATGTCTGGTTTGCAAGGTTCTGGAAAAACTACTTTTTCTGGAAAACTAGCAAATTACTTAAAAACCAAAAAATCTAAACAAGTTCTTTTAGTAGGTTGTGATGTGTATAGACCTGCAGCAATTAACCAATTACAAGTTGTTGGAGAACAAATTGGTGTAGAAGTATATGCAGAAGTTGGCAACAATAACCCTGTAGAAATTTCTAAAAACGCCATTGCACACGCAAAAGCAACTGGCAAGAATGTTGTAATTATTGATACTGCTGGACGTTTAGCTGTAGATCAAGAAATGATGACAGAAATTTCTAACATTCATAAAACTGTAAATCCACAAGAAACTTTATTTGTGGTAGATTCTATGACTGGGCAAGATGCTGTAAACACTGCAAAAGCATTTAACGACATTTTAAATTTTGATGGTGTTGTACTTACAAAATTAGATGGAGATACAAGAGGTGGTGCTGCATTATCTATTAAATCTGTAGTTGATAAACCAATTAAGTTTATTGGAACTGGAGAAAAAATGGAAGCCATTGATGTTTTTTATCCAGATAGAATGGCTGACAGGATTTTGGGAATGGGAGATGTTATTTCTCTTGTGGAAAGAGCCCAAGATCAATATGATGAAGCAGAAGCAAGAAAATTACAGAAAAAAATTGCTAAAAATCAGTTTGGTTTCGACGACTTTTTAAGTCAGATTCAGCAAATCAAAAAGATGGGAAGCATGAAAGATTTAATGGGCATGATTCCAGGAGCAGGAAAAGCAATGAAAGATGTAGATATAGATGATGATGCTTTTAAAGGAATTGAAGCAATAATCCATTCTATGACTCCTGCAGAAAGAAGCACACCTTCAACAATAAATGCTAGCAGAAAAAAGAGAATTGCAAAAGGCTCTGGAACTTCAATTACAGAAGTAAACCAGTTGATGAAGCAATTCAACCAAATGAGTAAAATGATGAAAATGATGCAAGGTGGAGGAGGCAAAAAGATGATGCAAATGATGAAAGGGATGAAGTAATTTGAAGTTAGGAGTTAGGAGTTAGGAGTTAGGAGTTAGGAGTTAGGAGTTAGGAGTTAGGAGTTAGGAAAAATAAAAAAGAACTTTGCGCTTTTGCCACTTTGTAAGAAAAATTTAAGGTTTAAACTTTTAATCTTGAACTTTGAACTTTGAACTTTGAACTTTGAACTTTGAACCTTGAACCTAATTACGTTAATAATAAAACAAAACATTTAATTCAGAACACTCTTAAATTAAATATTCTATAAAAAACATGACAATTTTAGACGGAAAAAAAACAGCAGCAGACATTAAAGAAGAAATTGCTTTAGAGGTTCATGAATTAAAAAATAATGGACAAGACTCTCCACATCTTGCTGCCATAATTGTTGGGAATAATGGCGCTAGTATCACTTACGTAAATGCAAAAGTAAAAGCTTGCGAACGTGTTGGTTTTGAATCAACATTAATAAGACTTCCTGAAGATATTACAGAAGAAGAACTACTAAATGAAATTGCAGTTTTAAATGTTGATAATGATATTGATGGTTTTATAGTTCAATTGCCTTTACCAAGTCATATAGATGAACAAAAAGTAATCATGGCAATTGATCCTAATAAAGATGTTGATGGTTTTCATCCAACAAATGTTGGTAAAATGGCTTTAAACTTACCTACTTTTATTTCTGCAACTCCTTTTGGTATTTTAGAATTATTGGATAGATATAATGTTGAAACCTCAGGAAAACACGTAGTTGTTTTAGGAAGAAGTCATATTGTTGGTAGCCCAATGAGTATTTTACTGTCACAAAAAAGAAAGGTTGGAAATGCAACTGTAACTATGTGCCATAGTAGAACTAAAAATTTGAAAGAAATCACTTTGCAGGCAGATATTATAGTTGCTGCCATTGGAATTCCTGAATTTTTGAAAGCAGATATGGTGAAAGACAATGTAACAGTTATTGATGTTGGAATTACAAGATTGGCAGATTCTAGCAAAAAAAATGGCTATAGATTAGCTGGTGATGTTGCCTTTGAAGAAGTTGCCAAAAAAGCTGCATTTATTACACCAGTTCCTGGAGGAGTTGGCCCAATGACAATTGCTATGCTACTAAAAAACACATTATTGGCTTGTAAAAGAAGGAATTAAAAATAAAAACTAAATGGAATATAAAAAGACCAGTGATCACTTTTTTGAATATTTTCAAGTACTAATTGGAATCTTTTTAACTAGTTTAGGTTTAAAAGCTTTTTTATTACCCAATGGTTTTTTAGATGGTGGAGTTACAGGAATTGCGCTGTTGGTTAAAACTCAAGTAGATATTAACATGTCTTATTTACTGGTTATTATAAGTATTCCATTTTTAATATTAGGCTATTTTACAGTATCTAAAAGAATAGTTATCAAATCTGTTATTAGTATTCTTGGTGTAGCTTTATTTATTCATTTCGAAAACTTTCAAACCATTACCAATGACAAATTACTAATCTCCATCTTTGGAGGATTATTAGTTGGCTCTGGAATTGGTATTGCTATTAGAAACGGTTCTGTTTTAGACGGTTCAGAAATTCTTGGAGTTTTTATTAACGATAAATTCGGAATAAGTATTGGACGTGTTATTTTAGTTTTTAACATTATATTATTCTCTATTACAGCTTTTGTAATTTCTATTGAAATAGCACTCTACTCTATTTTAACTTATATTATCGCTGCAAAAGTTACAGATACAGTTATAGAAGGTTTTGAAGATTTTATTGGTATTACCATCGTTTCTAAAAAATACGATTTAATTAAAGTTGCAATTTTAGAAGAATTAGGCGTTGGTTTAACTGTTTATAAAGGGAGTTCTGGTTTTGGTAGTAAAGGTCATGCAGAAGACTTTGATATTATTCATACTATTATTAATAGAATTGATATCAAAAAAATGTACTCAACTATAAGCGATATAGACAAAGAAGCTTTTATTGTAGAATTTGATGTAAATAATGTAAAAGGTGGTGTTTTAAGACATTATTTAAATAAAAAGAAAAATGCAAAATTTTTAGACTTGAAATCTTCAGTTTTAAACGAAGAAAAATAAGTAATAAATTAAACTAAAAAACGCTATTTAAATTAATTTAAATAGCGTTTTTTTTATTATGTTTTTAACCTTATTTAATAGCCGGATTTAAATAATCTGGTAATGTTGGGTTGTTTGGATCACTAAAATCGTTTGTTGGATCTCCATCATTATTAGCATCTTCATCTTTTGTTAAAACTCCATCTCCATCATCATCTACATCAAAATAATTAGGAAAACCATCTCCATCAGTATCATCATTATTAACATTGCCATCATTATCTAAGTCTTCATCAATTGTAGGTATTCCATCATTATCATGATCTGTATCCTCAACAAAAGTTAACAAATCTATATAAAATAATAAATTTGTATCGACTAAATTATTGGTATAATTTTGAACATTAGAAGATGGATATGCCAATCCTGAAGGAATAAATAACACTCCTTTACCCCCATTTAAATAGGTAATAGGGCCATTAAAAACTCCTCCAGTTGCTGGATCTTTTTTTAATTCACCTCCTTTTAAGTTCGTATAACCATAAGACCAACCTTTAATTACAGATAAAAGATTAAACCATGTTCCAGTTGTATTACTATCAAAATTAAACTCACTAAAAGTTGAACCAGACATTGTTCTTCCTGAATATTTTACAAAAACAGAATCTACAGAAGTAGGTTTTCCTTTATCAGGATCTGCACCAGAATTTCCTTCCTTAGCAACATAAACATACAATTTATAATCAATCTCATTTTCTGTAACAGACATTGTTTCTAGTTTATTATCCTCAAAAATAGGAGTTTTACCAGTAACAAGTGGTTTTACAGAATCTACATCTAAATCATAATAATGGTTCTTTAAAAACTTTACCAAAGAATCATTATCTGATAACGCTAAAGCTTTATGATCTATATCAGCAAACGGATTGTTCACCCCAAAGTTATCATCTCCACAAGCATAGATAATGGTTGCTATAAATACAATTGCAAATATGTTTTTTATTTTATTCATTTATTCATAAAATTAGTGGGCGCAATTTACCATTTTTATACCTTTGTAAAAAGATAATAGATAGATTTTAACTTTTTTTTTATGAGAATAGACAGATACTTATGGTGCATTCGTTTTTTTAAAACAAGAAGCATCGCTACAACCGCTTGTAAAAAAGGGCAAGTTAAAATTGATGGTACAAATTTAAAACCTTCTAAAGATATTTTTGGAGGCGAATTGATTGTTGTCAGAAAAAATCAAATTAACTATCAAATAAAAGTTTTAGATTTACCACCAAGCAGAGTTGGTGCAAAATTGGTTGATATTTACAGAAAAGATCTTACACCAAAAGAAGAATTTGAAAAGAACGAACTTTTAAAATACTCTAAAGACTATTATCGCAAAAAAGGAGCAGGAAGACCAACCAAAAAAGATCGTAGAGACATAGAAGATTTTACAGAAGACCCTTTTGAAGATACCACAGAAAACTTATGAAAACAGAAAACAATATTATATTAGATACCCTTCAAATTAATCAAAAAATTAAAAGAATTGCGTATCAAATTTACGAAAACAACACCAACGAAAAAGAGGTTATTATTGCTGGTATTGTTGGTAATGGATTTGTTTTTGCTGAAAAATTAGTGGCTGCTTTACAAGAAATTTCTACTTTAAGAGTAGTTATTTGTGAAGTAAACATCAACAAGAAAAAGCCTTTAGAAGCTGTTTCTACTTCTTTGGCTGTTGGCGATTACAAAAATAAATCATTAGTTTTGGTTGATGACGTTTTAAATTCTGGTACAACTTTAATTTATGGGGTAAAACACTTTTTAGAAGTACCTTTAAAGCGATTTAAAACTGCTGTTTTAGTTAATAGAAATCATAAAAAATATCCTGTAAAAGCAGATTTTAAAGGTGTTTCTTTATCAACTTCTATCAAAGAACACGTTCAGGTTACTTTTTCAGAAAAGGAATCAAGTGCCTACTTAGTTTAACAATATAGCTAACTCTTTTGCGATTTCTTTTTTTGTTTTATCATCAATTTTGATTGTCATTTTTGCTTGTTCGTAAAAAAAACGTCTTTCAAAAAGGTGTTTTGCAACAAATTCAGGAATTTTATCATCTTCTAAAGAAGCAATTATAGGTCTTTTTGCTTTCTTTTGAATCAATCTTTTTACCATTGTAGGAACATTACCTTGTAAATAGATAGATGTTGTTGCCTTTTCATTAATAAGATTCATGTTATTTGCATAACAAGGAGTGCCACCTCCTAAAGAAAGTATAAAATCTTCTTCTTTAAACAAGATTTCTTTTAAATATTTACTTTCTATATTTCTAAAATAAATTTCTCCTTTTTGTTTAAAAATTTCGGCAATTGTTGCTTCTTCTTTTTGAATAATATAGTCGTCTAAATCTATAAAATTCATTGTCAAACGTTTAGATAGTTTTTTACCAATGCTAGATTTTCCTGAGGCCATATAGCCCAACAACACAATTTTCATTTCTTATAATTTTTTACAAATATCGCTAAAATTTATTCAATTTTATATTTCTAGTTTAAATGATAGGTAGTATATTTGCACCTCATTTAATTTAAGACTTGGTAGCTCAGTTGGTAGAGCATCTCCCTTTTAAGGAGAGGGTCCTGGGTTCGAGCCCCAGCCCAGTCACAGATAAAAAAAGTTAAGCGAAAGCTTAACTTTTTTTATTAAAGTTCATACCAAAAAAAATCGGTAAATTATTATTTTTTGCGCACGTGGCGAAATTGGTAGACGCGCAGCCTTGAGGGGGCTGTAAACGCAAGTTTGTGGAAGTTCGAATCTTCTCGTGCGCACTTTTTAAAAATGAATTATTTTTAAACTTCTTCACAAAAAATTAACCTTTTTAAACTGTTTTATACTTAATTTTGTTTTTATGCAAAGAAACCTGTTTATTTTGTGCTTATTCTTAAGTTTAAGTGCCTTTTCTCAAAAAGATAGTATTCCAAACACAATGCTAAAAGGTCAAATTATACATGCTATTGATGATAGTGTTTTAAGTGCAGCACATGTTTTAAACTTAAATACTGTTCAAGGTACAATTACTAATGATAAAGGTTATTTTGAATTAGCCACTAAAGTAAATGACACGATTTTAGTGTCTTATTTAGGATACTCATCAATTAAAATAAAAATTACCAACGATTTATTAAAAGCAGACAATGAGTTAGAGATTGCTTTGTATGAAAAACCCGAAGAAGTTAAAGAAGTTATTATAAAATCGACCAAATTAATTGGTGTTTTAGAAATTGATGTAAAACAAGTACCTAAAGACAGGTTTACAAGAATTCATATTAATGGACTGCCACAAACCTATGAAGTTGGAAAACCAAACAAAAAAGATTTCTCTTCTCCTGTTGCTGCACTCTTTCAACCTGTAGATTTCTTATATAATCTTTTTGGTAAAAAACCAAAACAACTAAAAAAGTTACAAAAACTAAAAAAAGAAGACGATTTACGTAAAATGTTAGCTGGTAAATTTGATAGAGAAGTAATGATGGAGTACCTACAAATGGACAGCCAAGAGTTATCTGAACTTTTAATTGATTGTAATTATTCTGAATATTTTATTAAAAAAGCATCTGATCTGCAAATGATTGAAGCTGTCTTATCTTGTTACGAAAATTACAAAGCATTAAAAAAAGGAAGTATTCAACGTGATAAAATTCCTTCTAAAAACTAATTGCTAGTTTGTTTTCTTGTTTATTTAAATCACTATTTTATAAACTGAAAAGAGTCAAAAACAAACTGCTTTTGACTCTGATCAACTATTAAAACTAACTAAAATTCTTCTAAAGATTTTAGCTCTATAATAGTAAGACGATTCTAAATATAAATCGTTACAAATATTTAACTGATTTACAGAAGTTACATAAACTTACAACAGCTCAAGTAGCTATTCTGAAAGAATTCATCTTTTAAAAACCACATCTCCTCTATTACTATTCTATATGAGTTAAATATTTTATAGATAGTTATTATAAAATAAATTGTTTGTGATTAATTTTATATTCTAATTATAAAATTAACCAGTATGAAATCTAAAATATTCTTATCAATAATCATTGCTATTGCATTTTTTGTGGTCTTTTATTACGTTTTAAAATTCGTATTAATAACATCCTTAATAATTGCTGCAGCCATAATAATTTTACCAATTCTCTACTTTACATTTAAATCTGGGAATAGTAATTCTTAAAATTTAAGCAAAAAAAATCAGTCAAAATTTTGACTGATTTTCTTATAATAAATTATATAATTCTTACTGATTTCCAAGTATAATTGGCATTCCTGATTTACCAGAACCAATAACAACTACTTTGCTATTTGGCGATTTAGAAAGTTGAATTGTAGCTTCAATTCCTTTTTCTTGTAAAATCTTGTCGGTTAAAGACTCACTTAAAATCTTGTTTGCAATCGCTTTTCCTTCTGCATCAATTTTTTGTCTTTCAGCCTCTTTTTTTGCTTTAGATAATCTAAACTCATATTCTAAAGACTCTTGCTCTTGCTTTAATTTCGTTTCAATTGCAATTCTAATAGTACTTGGTAATTTAACATCTTCTACCAAAACCCTTTTTACAGTTAAATACTGATCTTTTAAAACCAACTGAACTTCATCTAAAATTTCTTGCTCAATAACATCTCTTTTGCTAGAATATAATTGCTCTGGCGTATAACGTCCTACAACACTTCTTGCAGCTGCATTTACTGCAGGATCTAACAATTCGCGCTCATAATCTTCACCTTTTGTTTTAATTAAACTTCCTAGATTTTCAAATTCTGGTTCGTACCAAATCGTTCCATTTACTTTTACCTCTAATCCGTTTACAGAAAGTACATTCATTTCATCTGAAATAGATTGCTGACGCACTTTTCTTACAATCATTCTATTCCAAGGTGCTACAATATGAAAACCTTCTCCATAAGATTTCTCTGTATTGATACCATCACCCAAAGTTTCAAAAATTACACCTCCTTCTCCAGGACCAATAGTTACTGTAGATTTTGAGAATAAGATAATCACTGCAATTGCTATAATAATAAAGAAAACTCCACCTTTTGGGAAGTTAAAATCCATTTGGTTATTTGCCATTTTTACTGTTTTTTAAATTTTATCAAATTTACGACTTATAACTATCAATCACAATCGATACTAATTATAAATTTCTTAAATTTTTCCATGGTATTTTCTAAGAAACCATTCCACAGTAAATAAGCCAATTACAATAAATAAAATCCATCTCCAGTCAATTAAATTTTCTTGTTTTATGGATGATTTTTGAACCGTATAAAATGATTCGTTATCTATTAAATTTTTAGAAATTTCATCAACTTGATTAGTAAAAAATAGCTTTCCTCCTGTTTTATCTGCTAACTTTTGTAGTTTATTTACATTCGCATTTGTAAACTGTTCCTCAACCTCATAATCCGTTATTTTAAAACGCCCATTTTTATTGATATTCTGACCAGCAACTGAAACTTTATAAGTGTAATTTCCAGAAGCAAGATTCTCAATTTCAGTTTGATAAGAATTATTAACCAAAGAAAAAGGAACTTTTAAAACATTGTTTGTTTCTGTATTTGTAATACTAATTTCAAGAGATGCTCTTGCATCAAATTGATAATTTTTGTCCGTATAAAAAGCTGATATACTAATGGTTGAGTTTGCAGGATATAAACTTTCTGCATTTACTTCTAAACGATTTCTCTTCTTGTTTGATGCTAAATACTGCACCAAATTCCCCATAAACTTATCAAAATCTTCGAAAGAATTTGTATTTAAAAAACTAGCTGCTCGCCATTTCCAGATACCTTCTCCTAATAGTATGGCAGATTTTTGATCATTCATATCAAAAGTTGCTAATAAAGGTTGTTGGGTTTGAACACCGTTTATATTTTGAGAAAACAAAACTTGATGTTCTTTGGTAATGGTAACTTCTCCAAACTTATCTAACAAAGGTGGATAATTAACAAAGCCAATATCTTCTTGTAAAAAAGTTAAAAAAGCATCGTTATAAATTGCAGCATAATTTTCAGTTTGATTGATGGCATTTTTTCTAAAACCTAGTAATTTTTGATTGATAAAATTCCAATCTGTGTTGGCACCAGAAACAAACAAATAATTGGTATTATTCTCTTTGATTTTTTCAAAAACCGAATTAAAACTAACTGTAGGCTGATACAATATAACCAATTGATAATCTTGCAATTGCTTTGTAAATTTATCGATAGTAAAAACAGTTACAGAGCGTTGTTTGTTGCTTTCTATCGATTTTTTAAAAGCACCCAAATCAGGATGTAAAACACTTGTTAATAACAACACTTTTGTTTGCTCATCTATAACTTCTACAGAAAAACTTTTACTATTATTTTTGATGTTTTTTTCATTATCAATTTTTGCAATAGACGCAGTATAATACTGCACACCTTCTTTAATTGATGTTAAATTTGCTTGTAAAGTAGCCGATTTTTTATCCGAAGAAAAAGAAACATTTTTTCTAAATACAATTTTACCTTCATTAACTATTGAAAATTGCGTGGTTACATTTTCAGTACCTTCATAATTTAAAATAACTTCTACAGGAAATTTATTTTTAATATAACTGTATTTATTAACGTTTAACTGGGTTATTTTAACATCAACATATTTTGTAGTGTCTCCAATAACTATTGGGTAAATTGGCTGTTTACTATTGATAAATTCGTAATCTTGACCAATGGTTTGGTTTCCATCAGAAATTAAAATTATAGGCGAAATTTTATCTTTCTGTAAATTTTGTACTCCAAGAATTCCATCAGAGATATTGGTTTGTACATCTTTAAAAGAAAGGCTATCTAAAACTTGTAAGGAAGTTCCGAATCTAAATTTTTCGATATCAAATTTGCTTTGTAATTTACGATCACCATCAATTGCCTTCATAAAATCAGCTACATTTTTATCTTCTTTAAAAAATGAAGTTGAAATTGAATTATCGACCAAAACAGATAAAACAGGTTTTATATTGGTGATTTCTGTTTTTTCTATAATAGGATTTATGAATAATAATAGCAGCAAAAAAAGACTTACTGCTTTTAAAACAAATAAGATAGGTGTAACCTTAATCCTATTTTTTATTTGATAATAATATTGAAAATAGGCTATTGAAACACTCAATAACAAGGCTAAAAAACTGTATAAAATTAAAGTTGATTGCAAACTTATTTTTTATGGGAAAGATATAAATAACTATCTACAAACAAAAAACCTACAACGTTAAATGTTGTAGGTTATAATTATAATTCAATTATAATAGGGTTTTAATTTTAAAGGTATTAAAATGTAAAGGGGTTTAGGGTGTTTAGAGGTGTTTTATTTTTAGGGTAAAATTTTTATAGGGATTTAGGCTATATAATGATATTTCATATTTTGTTTTACATAAGTTTTAAGAATTCCCATAGAATTTAACTCATCTAAAATATTATATATTTCAAGTATCAAAGATACATTTTGCGTTTTTTTTAAAATTTCAAAACTTGTTAAATGCTCCTTTTTTAGTTCATTTATTATTGTTTGGTGTGCTACTGAAAGTTCTTTTGTGTACATAGTTCTTTATATTACACTGCAAAGATACATTGACTTTAAAGTCAGAATAAAATATTTAGATAAGTCCTAATTTTCTTTAGATAACTGGAACAAAAAGTTCGATAAATAAAAAAAATACCTGTTCAAAAAAACAGGTATTTTAAAATATTATATAAATAAAGTTCTTATTAAGTTAGCATTCCACCGTCTACAGATAAGGTTTGGCCTGTAATATAGCTACTCATATCCGAAGCTAAAAACACACAAGCATTGGCAATATCTTGTGGACTTCCTCCTCTTTTTAATGGAATTGAATCTCGCCAACCTTGTACCACTTTTTCATCTAAATTATCTGTCATTTCAGTTTCAATAAAACCTGGAGCAATAACATTACTTCGTACGTTTCTTGAACCTAATTCTAAAGCCACAGATTTAGAAAACCCAACAATACCCGCTTTTGATGCTGCATAATTAGTTTGCCCAGCATTTCCTTTTAAACCAACAACAGAACTCATATTTATAATAGAACCTGCTCTTTGTTTCATCATTGGTCTTATCACAGCTTTTGTTAAGTTAAAAACTGATTTTAAGTTTACTTCAATTACTTTATCGAAATCATCTTCAGAAATTCGCATTAATAAGTTGTCTTTTGTAATTCCAGCATTGTTTACTAAAATATCGATTGTACCAAATTCAGCTAAAACTTCTTTTGCTAATTCTTGAGCAGCATCAAAATTTGCTGCATTCGATTGATATCCTTTTGCAAAAACTCCAAATGCTTTTAATTCTGTTTCCAATTCGTTTGCTGCTTCTACTGATGAACTATAGGTAAAAGCTACATTTGCACCTTGTTTTGCAAATTCTACAGCAATTCCTCTACCAATTCCTCTTGTTGCTCCAGTAATTATTGCTGATTTGTTTTCTAGTAATTTCATATTGTAAAATTGTTTGTTCTTCGTAAGTTTGGTTTATAGTTGTAAATCAAATAATTGAGAAATTCTTTTTCACTTATTAGTTTTTCTTAATTTTAACACATAGAAACATAGTTCACATAGCTCTTTATTGACCATATTTTAGTTTGTTTTTAGTTAAAAACTATCAGTAAAACCTTAATTATTTCGTGATTTTTTGAGCTAAATTTTCAGGCCAAATAATAAATCTACCATATTGTCCTTCTTTTTCAATTCCTCCTATTTCTTTTCCACTTTTAGTTATTATCCAATTATCATCTTTTTTAAACATTAATTTATTTTCTGAAAACCACTTATTAACTTTTCTACTACTTATGCCCGTTAATTTTGATAACTCTTTTGTTGTTAAAAGTTTATTATTATTAGAAATTTCTATATTTGATTGTTTTTTTTGTTCAGAATTTGAACTTTTTAATTCCTCTGGAATTGAAGTAAATTCAAATCTTTCACTAGTCTGATCTATAAAATCTATCTCTTTAAGAGCATCTTCAAATAATTCTTTGTCAGATTCGTCATTTAAGTCGATTAAAACCCCCATTTCTTTGTTGTTATTCATTGAAAACTCATACAAATTGAGAGAAGTAATTATCATTTTGTTATCATTCAAATAACATTTAGCATGTAAATCTTCATTATATTTTAAAATGACAAATCTTAAACTTTGTAAGAACTTCATTTCTTTAGGGTTAAGCTCTTGCTTTCCAAAAATGACTGTTGTTATTTTATCTTTACTATTTCGATATGTTAGTAACTCTTTAAAATCTTTTGATAATTTTAAATATGGTGAAATCAAAATTAACTTTTGATCAGCTTCTTTAATTAAGTCTTCTATTTCTGATACTGCTTTTCTTGTATTTAAAAATTTAGCCATTTTGAATCGTATTTTTGAAAAATAGAAATATTAAATTTCATTTTTTTCAGTCTTGTTAATAGTATTTTACATAAAATGATATTCATCAAATATAAAAAAGAAATTCCTGAAACATTGAAATAGATTCAATATAATCAGGAATTTATATGTTTAAAAATAATTTTTAATTATTTAAGAACGCTTGCTACCATTTCTCCAATTTTTGCTGGCGAACTTACAACGTGAATTCCATTTTCTGCTAAAATTTTCATTTTTGCTTGTGCAGTATCATCTGCTCCACCAACAATTGCTCCAGCATGACCCATTGTTCTTCCTGCAGGTGCAGTTTGCCCAGCAATAAAACCTACAACTGGTTTTCTGTTTCCATCAGCTTTAATCCATTGTGCAGCTTCTGCTTCTAAGTTTCCTCCAATTTCACCAATCATTACAATTGCTTCAGTTTCTGGATCGTTCATTAGCATTTCTACAGCTTCTTTTGTAGTTGTTCCAATAATTGGATCTCCACCAATTCCGATTGCAGTTGTAATTCCAAAACCTTGTTTTACAACTTGATCAGCAGCTTCATAAGTTAAAGTTCCTGATTTAGAAACGATACCAACTTTTCCTTTTTTGAAAATAAACCCTGGCATAATACCAACTTTAGCTTCATCTGGCGTAATTACGCCTGGACAATTTGGCCCAACCAATCTTGTATCTTTATCTGCAATATAAGCTTTAACTTTTACCATATCTGCAGTAGGAATTCCTTCTGTAATACAAATAATTACTTTGATACCTGCATCTGCAGCTTCCATAATTGCATCTGCAGCAAAAGCTGGAGGAACAAAAATAATAGAAGTATCTGCCCCTGCTTTTTCTACAGATTCTGCAACTGTATTAAAAACTGGTTTGCCTAAATGCTCTTGACCACCTTTTCCTGGAGTTACACCTCCAACAACGTTTGTTCCATAATCAATCATTTGACCAGCATGAAAAGTTCCTTCACTACCTGTAAAACCTTGTACAATAATTTTTGAATTCTTATTTACTAAAACACTCATGGTTTATATTTATTTATCCCATTGTCCTTTGGACATTTCCCAAAGGGAAAATTTGATGGAGTTTGATTTAATTTATTTGACAAAAATAGTTCTTTGTTTACTTTTATAAAAAACTTATCCGTTTTTTATTTTTCTTTTAACAATCTTTTTAAGCCTGCAATTTGTTTTAATTTTTCTCTTGATTCTTCAATTGGAGTTCCAAAATAACTTTTTCCTCCTGCAACTGATTTTGTAACACCAGTTTGCCCTAAGATTATAGCGCCTTTACCAATTGTAATGCCACTATTTGTGCCTACTTGTCCCCAAATTGTAACTTCATCTTCAATTATAACACAGCCTGCAATACCAGTTTGTGATGCAATTAAACATTTCTTACCAATTACAGTATCATGCCCAACATGCACTTGATTGTCAATTTTAGTTCCTTCTTTAATAGTTGTATCTCCTGTTACTCCTTTATCAATAGTACAAGAAGCACCTAAATCTACATTATTTTCAATAACAACTCTACCTCCTGAAATTAATTTATCATAACCTTCTGGACGTTTTTTATAGTAAAAAGCATCTGCTCCTAAAACCGTATTTGCATGAATGGTAACGTTATCACCCAACACTGAATTATCATAAATAGTTACATTAGGATGAATAACACAGTTTTTACCGATTTTTACATTGTTTCCAATAAAAACATTAGGTTGTATCACTGTTCCTTCTCCAATAATTGCACTTTCTGCTATACTTTCTTTGGATGCAATAAAAGGATTAAAATGTTTGGTTATTTTGTTGAAATCACGAAAAGGATCATCAGAAATTAACAAAGCTTTTCCTTCAGGACAATCTACTTTTTTATTGATTAAAATAGTTGTTGCAGCAGAATTTAATGCTTTATCATAATATTTAGGATGATCCACAAAAACGATATCTCCTTTCTCTACAACATGAATTTCATTGATTCCTAGAATCTCAAAATTTTCATCACCAATAAAATCGGTGTTGATTAATGAAGCAATCTCTTTAAGAGTTTGTGGTTTATTGAATTTCAAAATTAATTTTTAAGTTTAAATGAATTCTGAATTAATTGAAACGTATTTTTATATTTTTTATAGCGATCATCTACAGTCCAAGACATGAGCATATACATTTTTGCATCACTTTCTACAAAACCAATTAAATAATTTGCGTTAATACCATCAATAATTCCATTAAGTTCAAATTGTTTGGCTGTTAAATTTTTAAGTTTAAAATCCAATTCTTTAACTTCATCAGAATTTAAACTTTCTTGAAAACTATTTACTTGATACTCTGAATAATTTTCGATAACTGTTAAAGAATCATTATAAATACCAATTTCTTTAAAGGCATCAATAAACTCTTGTTTGTCCTCATCAATTACAATGGTATACGTTTCTTTGTAAATGTTTGCATATTGAAAAGAAGCATCATCATTTAAAGATTTCATTTCCTTCATATAGTCAGGAACAGAAATTGAGTAATCATTATTAATAGAAACCTCAACTAAGTCTTTAGCAGAAATGTCTTCTTTACTCAAAGAAGCTGCAGAATCGATTATTTTTTTACAGGAAACTATAGAAAAACAAATCGCTAAAATAAATATGATACTTTTTTTCATAGCGTTATTTTAAGCAAGTAGTTTTCAAAATCAGTTTCCAGTAATTTTTTTTACTGAGACTGTTACTGAAAACTGCCACCTATTTTCCTACTCTTTAATACGTTCTTGGTACGTTCCTTTTGCAGTTTCTATTTTAATTTTATCGCCTTCATTAATAAATAATGGGACATTTACTTCTGCACCAGTTTCTACAGTTGCTGGTTTTGTAGCATTTGTAGCTGTGTTTCCTTTAATACCAGGCTCTGTATGTGTAACTTCTAAAATAACACTTTGTGGCATTTCTACAGAAAGTGGCATATTATCTTCAGAATTGATGATAATTGTTACGATTTCGCCTTCTTTCATTAATTGTGGTGTATCTAAAGCAGCTTCTAATAATCTTATTTGACTGTAGTCAGCTTCATTCATAAAATGATAAAATTCACCATCATTGTATAAATATTGAAATTTATGAGTTTCTACTCTTACATCATCAATTTTTCTACCAGCAGGAAATGTGTTATCAATTACTTTTCCATTCGTTACACTTTTTAATTTTGTTCTTACAAATGCAGGTCCTTTTCCAGGTTTTACATGTAAAAATTCCACTATTTTATAGATATCACTATTATATCTAATACACAATCCGTTTCTAATATCTGATGTTGTTGCCATTTCTTTATATATTTAGGTTGTACTTTTGCACAAACCTTTAAGTTTAGTTTATCAATTTTAATTTACGTTAAAATATCCTTTCATAATTCCTCTATGAGAATCTTTTATGAATTGAATAATTTCATCACGTTCTGGAGTTGCTTCCATTTCTGCTTCAATAATATCGATTGCTTGTGTATAATTATAGTTTTTCTGGAATAAAATTCTATAGATATTCTGAATTTCTCTAATTTTTTCAGTTGAATATCCTCTTCTTCTTAAACCTACTGAATTAATACCAACATACGATAAAGGCTCTCTTGCAGCTTTTACGTAAGGAGGTACATCTTTACGAACCAAAGAACCACCAGTTACAAACGCGTGTTTACCTACTGATGCAAATTGATGCACAGCAACCATACCTGCTAACACAACATTATCGCCAATCGTAACATGACCTGCTAAAGTTGTATTGTTAGAGAAAATACAATTATCGCCCACGTAACAATCATGAGCAACGTGACAATAAGCCATGATTAAGCAATTATTACCAATTACTGTTTTCATTCTGTCTTTTGTACCTCTGTTGATGGTAACACACTCTCTTATAGTAACATTGTCTCCAATTTCTACAGTAGTTTCTTCATCATCAAATTTTAAATCTTGTGGAATTGCAGAAATTACTGAACCAGGAAAAATTCGACAATTTTGCCCAATGATTGCGCCTTCCATAATTGTTACATTAGACCCAATCCAAGTTCCTGAACCAATGGTTACATTATTATGAATAGTTGTAAAAGGTTCTATTACAACATTTCTTGCAATTTTTGCTTGGGGATGTACATACGCTAAAGGCTGATTCATATTTTATTTTTTTCTAGCAATTTGTGCCATTAATTCTGCTTCTGCAACTAATTTACCATTGGCATACGCATATGCTTGCATATGGCAAATTCCTCTTCTTATTGGGGTAATTAATTCTGCTTTAAAAATTAAAGTATCTCCAGGCAACACTTTTTGCTTAAATTTTACATTATCCATTTTCATGAAATATGTTAAGTAATTTTCTGGATCTGGAACAGTGCTTAATACTAAAACACCTCCACATTGTGCCATAGCTTCTACTTGTAAAACTCCTGGCATAACTGGAGATCCAGGGAAATGACCCACAAAGAAATTTTCATTCATGGTAACATTTTTCATACCCACAACATGTTTGTCTGATAGTTCTATAATTCTATCAATCATTAAAAATGGTGGTCTGTGAGGTAAAATGTCCATTATTTGATGAATATCTAATAATGGTGGTAAATTTAAATCGAAAGAAGGAACATAATTTCTCTTTTCGGTTTTAATAAGTTTCGCTAATTTTTTAGCAAACTGTGTATTTACCAAATGCCCTGGTTTATTAGCAATTACTTTTCCTCTAATTCTTGTACCAACCAAAGCTAAATCTCCAATTACATCTAGTAATTTATGACGCGCAGCTTCATTTGCCCAATGTAAAGTAAGATTGTCTAAAATACCATTTGGTTTTACAGAAATATTATCTTTTTTAAAGGCCTTTTTAAGTTTTTGCATCGTGTTTTCTGATAATTCCTTATCAACATACACAATTGCATTATTTAAATCGCCTCCTTTTATCAAATCGTTTTCTAGTAACATTTCAATTTCATGTAAAAAACTGAATGTTCTAGCGCCTGCAATTTCTTTTTTAAAATCAGCAATATGATCTAAAGTAGCATTTTGAGTTCCTAAAATTTTAGTACCAAAATCTACCATTGTTGTAACTTGATATTCGTCTGAAGGCATTAAAATAATTTCGCTTCCAGTAACATCATCCTTATAAGAAATAATTTCTTTTACAACATATTCTTCAATATCTGCATCTTGCTCTTCTATACCCGCTTTTTCTAAAGCTTCTATAAAGTATTTTGATGAACCATCCATAATTGGTGGTTCAGAAGCGTCTACTTCAATTAGTAAATTATCAATATCTAAACCAACTGCAGCAGCTAAAACGTGTTCTGATGTTTGTATTTGAACGCCGTTTTTTTCTAAATTTGTACCTCTTTGGGTAGTTACCACATATTCTGCATTTGCTTCAATGATTGGAGAGCCTTCCAAATCTATTCTCTTAAAAGCAAATCCATGATTTACTGGAGCTGGTTTCAACGTCATTGAAACCGTGTTTCCTGTATGCAAACCTACACCTGAAAGTGTAACTTCGTTTTTTATTGTTTTTTGTTTTTTACTCATTATTTCCAATTTTTTGAGCTTGTAATTCTTTCTCAATTTTACTTAATGATGATGCTATTTTAGGTAAATTTCTAAAATAAACATAGCTTTTTGTGAAATCTTGAATTTTAAAAGCAGGACTTCCGTTTAAAATTTCGTTGTTTTTTACATTCTTTGAAATACCAGCTTGCGCTAAAATTTTAACATTATCGCCAATTTTAATATGACCAACAATACCAACTTGACCACCAATCATACAGTTTTTACCTATTTTAGTGGAACCTGCAATTCCTGTTTGTGATGCTATAACCGTATTTTCGCCAATTTCTACATTGTGCGCTATTTGTATTTGATTATCTAGTTTTACACCTTTTCTAATAATAGTAGACCCTAAAGTAGCCCTATCTATGGTAGAAGCAGCTCCAATATCTACATTATCTTCTATAATTACATTACCTATTTGTGGTATTGCTGTAAATTCTCCTTTTTCATTGGGTGCAAAACCAAAACCATCAGAACCAATAATACATCCTGAATGTATTTTGCAGTTGTTACCAATTTGAGTTTCGGAATATATTTTTACACCTGAAAAAATCACACAATTATCACCAATAATTGTGTTATCTCCAATATAAGAGTTTGGATATATTTTTACATTATCACCAATTACTACATTTTCGCCTACATAAGAAAAGGCTCCTAAATATTCGTTTTCTCCAATTTTTGCTGATGCTGAAATATAATGTGGCTGTTCTCTACCTTGTTTATTATTTTTTACTTCGTTATAAAATTCTAATAATTTTGAAAAAGATTTATAAGCATCTTCTACTTTTATTAAGGTTGGTGTTACTTTTTTTTCAAGCAAAAAACTTTTATTTACAATAGCTACTGAAGCGTTTGTAGTATAAAGATATGTGTTATATTTTGGGTTCGATAAAAAAGTTAAAGAACCTTTTTCTCCTTCCTCTATTTTAGATAATTTAGAAACTTCCTCATTAGGATTTCCTTCAACTTCACCTTCTAAAATATCTGCTATTTGTTGTGCTGTAAATTTCATTAAATGCAAAAGTATAAAATTTAAAGGTATTTGGCTAATATCATTTATACTTTGGGTAACAAATAAAGTATTTTACAACTGGTTTTGTTAATGCCTGTAAATTTAATTGATCGGATGCTTTTGCAATATCTTTTAACTTTCCTTTTTTATTTAAAATAAGAATTGGCAATTCCGAATTGTAAGCTTGATTGATTATTGTTTGGGAAAACACAAAATAGCTCGTTTCTTTTGCTGATAATTTTAACTTTTTAGAGAACTTTTGAATTTTCTTTTGTACCTCAGCTTCTTCAAAATTAGTTTTCTGAATTTCGATTCTTAGCAACTCTCTATCAACAATCATTTTTGATAGTAAAGACAACACTTTATCTGTATGATTTGTCCATTCTTTAATGGCCGATAAAATATCATAATCATCTAAATTAGAAAACATCTCTAAAGTATCGTCTGTAAAATTATCCTTATTTATTTGATTGTATAAAAAGTATTTTAAAGCAGAACTTGCATATAAATCAATACCATTTTCTGCTAATTCTTTTGCTCTTTTTAAAACATTTACCAACATATTTTCTGCAACCAAACCTGTTTTATGCAAATACACTTGCCAATACATTAAACGTCTAGCGATTAAAAATTTTTCTACAGAGTAAATTCCTTTTTTTTCAATTACCAACTCGTCATCTTTAACATTCATCATAACAATTAACCTGTCTGATGAAATGTTACCTTCTGTAACACCTGTAAAAAAACTGTCTCTTTTTAAATAATCTAATCGATCTATATCTAGTTGACTAGAAATTAATTGATATAAAAATTTACGGTGATATTTCCCTTCAAAAATTGTGATGGCTAGGTCTAATTCTCCATCAAATTCTTCATTTAATTTTTTGATGAATTTTAACGAAATCTCTTCATGAGAAATGCCACTAACAATACTGTGCTCTAATGCATGAGAAAAAGCTCCATGACCAATATCGTGTAATAAAATAGCAATATATAAAGCAATTTCTTCGTCTTTAGAGATTTCAACTTGTTTAAAACGTAAAACCCTAACTGCTTTTTGCATTAAATGAATACAACCAATTGCATGCTGAAAACGTGTGTGATTTGCTCCTGGATATACCAAGTTAGAAAAGCCCATTTGTGCTATTCGTCTTAGTCTCTGAAAATAAGGATGTTCAATAAGATCAAAAATGATGGAGTTTGGAATTTGAATAAATCCATAAATAGGATCATTTAATATTTTTAACTTATTAGGCGTTTTTTTCTTCAAAATTGATACTTTTTTAAGAGGATGCAAATTACGATATAATGCTTTAAACTTGAATGTTTTGCTTATTAATATTTTTAAATGATAAAATTGCTTCTTATCAATTAAAATGAAATTTATCAAACATAAAAAGTTTTATGAAAGCAGCATTTTATAAATCCTAAAATTGGCAATATTTTATCATTATTAACATCAACAAAAAATAACAAAAGGGTATATTTAACGTTAGAAATTTAGAATTTAAAAACGAACTATGAGCAGCATACAAATATTATGGGTAGATGATGAAATTGAATTATTAAAACCTCACATTCTTTTTTTAGAACGCAAAAACTATAAAGTAACCACTTGCACAAATGGTGCTGATGCCATTGATTTGGTTGATGAACAAAATTTCGATATTGTTTTTTTAGATGAAAATATGCCAGGATTAACGGGTTTAGAAACACTATCAGAAATTAAACAAAAACAGGCAAATTTACCTGTAGTGATGATTACAAAAAGCGAGGAAGAATATATTATGGAAGAAGCCATAGGTTCTAAAATAGCAGATTATTTAATAAAACCCGTAAATCCTAGTCAGATTTTATTGAGTTTAAAGAAAAATCTAGACAACTCACGTTTGGTTTCAGAAAAAACTACATCTAGCTACCAACAAGAATTTCGTAAAATTTCTATGGATTTATCAATGGTGAATTCTTATTCAGAATGGATTGATTTATACAAAAAACTAGTTCATTGGGAATTGGAATTAGAAAACATCAGCGATCCTGGAATGTTGGGAATTTTAGAAAGTCAGAAACAAGAAGCTAATAATCAGTTTTTTAAATTCATTAAAAAGAATTACGAAGATTTTTTAACAGCTCATGACAAACCTACTTTTTCGCACACACTTTTTAAAGATTATGTAGCTCCAGAATTAAGCAAAGACCAAGGTATTTTATGGGTTGTGATTGATAACTTACGTTATGATCAATACAGAATTTTAGAACCTTTAATTAATAATTTCTATAAAAAAGATAAGGAGCATTCTTATTTCTCTATACTACCAACAGCCACTCAGTATGCTAGAAATGCAATTTTTTCTGGATTAATGCCATCAGAAATGGAAAAACGCCATCCTAATTATTGGAAAAACGATACAGATGAAGGTGGAATGAATTTGTACGAAAATGAGTTTTTAACGGCGCAAATAAAACGTTTAAGTTTAGATATTAAACATGAATATTATAAAATTACGTCTTTAAAAAGTGGAAAAGAATTAGCCGATAATTTTAACGGAACCAAGCAAAACGATTTAACTACAGTTGTCTATAATTTTGTAGATATGCTTTCACACTCTAAAACAGAAATGGAAGTAATTAAAGAATTAGCTGGCGATGATAAAGCTTACAGAAGTTTGACCTTAAGTTGGTTTAAAAACTCTCCTTTGTTTGAAATTATTCAAAAAGCGCAAAATTTAGGTCAGAAATTAATTATTACTACAGATCATGGAACCATTAATTGTAAAAATCCAACCAAAGTAATTGGCGATAAAAATATCAGCGCTAATTTACGTTACAAAACAGGTAGAAGTTTAAGTTACGAAGAGAAAGATGTCTACGCAGTCAGAAATCCAAAAGACATTTTTTTACCAACTGTAGCAATGAATAGTCCATTTATTTTTGCAAAAGAAGATTTGTTTTTCGCCTATCCAAACAACTTTAATCACTTTGTAAAATATTACAAAAACACCTATCAACATGGAGGTGTTTCTTTAGAAGAAATGATTATTCCTTGTGTTGTTTATAGTCCGAAATAAAAAAGTTGGCAGATTGCAGTAGCAGTTTTCAGTTAAGATTGCTATAATTTTAAATATAGTAATTAGAAGCTATTTCCAGCTTTCAGCACTCGCTTTTTTGACTGAAAAAGGCAAAAAGAGCTCAAACAAATATTTCAATCTGGACTAAACCTGTTTGTCAACTGAATTGTTTTATTCAAACTATTTTCATTTATAAGAGCTATATTTTCTATTGTTTCTACGTTGTTAAAATTAAAAATTAATGAAAAAACGAATTACATTTTTACTTTTCATATTTTATGTAAATTGTAGTTTTTCACAAGAAAACAAACTCTCAACTGCTGCTTTAGAATTAACAAAAGACAACGTAGTTTATGATCCAGGTTATTTTTCAATTAAATATCCAAATGGAGATGTGCCAAAAGGAAAAGGTGTTTGTACAGATGTACTAATTAGAGCTTACCGAAAATTAGGAATCGATTTGCAGAAAGAAGTTCATGAAGATATGAAAGCAAATTTTAATTTGTATCCCAAAAATTGGGGATTAACAAAACCTGATAAAAATATAGATCATAGAAGAGTGCCAAATTTAATGACGTTTTTTTCAAGAAAAGGAACTGTAAAACTAATCACTAAAAATCCTAAAGATTACATACCAGGAGATATTATTTGTTGGAATTTAGGAGGCGCCATTACCCACACAGGAATTGTTGTCAATAAAAAATCGGCAGACAACAAACGTTTTATGATCGTACATAATATTGGAGCAGGTCAAATATTAGAAGATTGCTTGTTTGATTTTAGGATCATTGGGCATTATCGATATTTGAATTAAAAAAGTGGAAATCATTACTGTTTTCCACTTTCTTTAATTGATTATTTTTAAAAGAACTATGATTATTTAAAAACAATCTTCTTGAAACCATAATTTGTCTCTTTAGAATAAACTTTTAAAAATATAATACCTGCTTTTACATTCAAATTTAAGTCAATTACATTTTTCCCTATTGATAATTGATATTGATTTCTATAAACAACTTTACCAGTTACATCAAAAAGCAGCGTAGAAACTTGTTCATTTTTATCACTAAAAACGGATATATTAATATCACCTTTTGATGGATTTGGAAATACTGCAAATTCCTTATTGAAAGATGAAGAACCTCTACCTCCTTCTTCTTGTGATTTAGTAAGTGTAATTGTAACAATTACCTCTGCCTGAGATGCATCTCCTGTTTTGTCTGTAATCCTATATCTAAACTTGTCTATTCCAGTAAAGCCTGTTTTTGGAGTATATTCAATAGTATTGCCAACGATTACAATATCACCACCTTTATCAGTTTGAGCTCCAAATAGCGATATTGGGTTATGAGCTTCTATAGGACCATCTGATCCAAAACTGTCTGCTCCAGAACCATTGTCATCTAAAATATTAATAACATTATTGGTACTATTTAAAAGTACTGAAACTGCATCATCTTGAGCAGATGGAGTATCACCTGTATTAGCATCATCTACTGTTACTGTAACTATAGCTGTAGCAGTATCTCCACTTGCATCTGTAATGATATAATCAAATGTATCTGTTCCATCAAAGCCTGCTAGTGGTGTGTAATCTACCTTCCCTGCATTCACAACTATAGTTCCTCCTGCTGTGCTTGTCGCTGATGGCAGTGTTATTGGTGTTGCCCCTGCTCCATCTAAACCAAAGCTATCATTGGCCAATACATCTATAGGTGTTGCTCCACTATCTTGAGCAACTGTTACTGCATCTGCAACTGCTGTTGGCGTTGCTTGCTCTGTTACTGTTACAGTTACCTGTGCTATTGCTGTTGCTCCTGTTGCATCGTGAATCATATAATAAAAATGGTCTACTCCTACATATCCTGTGTTTGGTGTGTATTCAATCACATCGTCTAATGGGCTTGGTGTACCATTGGTAACTATGGAAATAGTACCTTGCTCACTATTTCCTGATAAGTTTCCATCTATCAAAGTCAATCCATCGTCAAGCGCTCCTTGTGCACCAAAACTATCTGCTCCTGAACCATTATCTGCGAATACATTTAATGAGGTTGTGCTGTTTTGTACTACACTGATAGCATCTGCCTTTGCTGTAAATACACTAGCAGCGACAACTGTGGCTTCTACTACCACTTTTACTGTGGCTGATGTTGTATCTCCACTTCCATCTTCAATGGTATACTCAAAAGTATCTGTTCCTGAAAAACCTGCTAATGGTGTGTAAGCTACTTTACCTGCATTCACTACAATAGTACCTCCTGCTGTACTTGTTGCTAACGCAAGAGTTAAAGGTGTAGCTCCTTGCCCATCTGCTCCAAAACTGTCATTGGCTAACACATCTATTGGTGTTGCTCCACTATCTTGGGCTACTGTGGCTGCGTCTGCTACTGCTGTTGGCGTGGTAATTTCTCCTACTGTTACTGTTACTATTGCTCTATCTGCATCTCCTGTGGTATCTGTAATCGTATAGCTAAAAGTATCGACTCCTACAAAACCTATTCTTGGTGTATAGTTCACCACTTCGCCTACTAATACTAACTTCGCTCCATGATCTGTATAAAATTGTGATAATGCTATTGGATGATTTGTATTTGGACCATCTGATCCGTAATCATCGGCTCCTGAACCATTATTTAATAAGATACTTATTGGGTTGTCTATCGAATTTTGAATTACAGTTACTGCATCGTTTTGTGCTGTTGGTGCATCATTGGAGTTCACTAGACCCACAGTTACAGTTACTGTAGCTGTTGATACATCTCCTGTTGCATCTTCAATGGTATACTCAAAAGTATCTGTTCCAGAAAAACCTCCTAGTGGTGAGTAAGCTACTTTACCTGCATTCACGACAATAGTTCCTCCTTGGTCACTTACAGCTAATGGTAAGGTTAATGGAATAGCTCCAGGACCATCTGAGCCAAAACTGTCATTGGCTAACACATCTATTGGTGTTGCTCCACTGTCTTGTAACACACTTACTCCATCTGCTGTAGCTGTTGGTGTATCAATCTCTGTAACTGTTATTGTTACAATCGAGATTGAGGTATCTCCTGAAGTATCAGTGATCATATACCTAAAGATATCTGAACCTATAAATCCTGATTTTGGTGTGTATAAAATCTCATCATCTAAGGGACTGGCTGTTCCTTTGTCGTCTACACTAACCGTTCCTCCTAAATCACTTGGACCTGATATCTGCCCATTTGGTAAGGTTAACCCATTGTCAATAGCGCCATCTGAACCAAAATCATCATTATCAATAACATCAATGACATTATCTGTGCTGTTTTGAGCAAAAATTGCTGTGTCTGGTTGAGAAGTTGGAATTGCTAAAGTATTTACAGCAGCATTTACAGTTACGGTTACGTTGGCTGTTGATTCATTGCCACTTGAATCGGTAATAACATACTCAAAAACATCTATTCCTGTAAAAGTGACAGCTGGTGAATATAAAATTACATCATCAGAATATTCAGAGGCAGTTCCATTATCGCCTACAAATAAAACTCCTCCGTTTGCAGTTGTACTTGCAATACTTCCGTTGGTGAATTTTAAAGGAACTACAGAACCAATTCCATTAGAACCATAATCGTCGTTGTTTAACACTGGAATGCTATTGTTGGCTGAGTTTTGTTGAATGCTAATTGCGTCGGCTGCAGCTGAAATAGTATTTACTTGAATTGCACTTACTGAACCTTGTAAACTACTTTCTACTGCAATTCCAAAATCGGATCCGTCATTAGGAGTTACTTCAAAACTTATGTATTTTCCAATATCTGCATTTGTTAATGTGTACGTTGTATTGGTTGATCCATTTATGGCTGACTTGTTTAAACCTGCATTATCATCTGACGCATACCATTTGTAGGTGGAACCATTTTCTGGATTAGTATCTGCATCTGTATAATCGTATGTTGCTGATAATTCTTGGCCTACTTCTAGAATTCCTGAAAAAG
Source organism: Polaribacter sp. Hel_I_88 (assembly GCF_000687935.1). NCBI lineage: Bacteria > Pseudomonadati > Bacteroidota > Flavobacteriia > Flavobacteriales > Flavobacteriaceae > Polaribacter > Polaribacter sp. Hel_I_88. The sequence continues at coordinate 3,841,292 of NZ_JHZZ01000001.1, forward strand.
TTACGTTGGTTGCTATTGGTAATGTGTTATTTTCTATTTTAAAAAAATATGTTGCACCAGAATAATCTCCAATATCGTCATCTCCAAAAGCACCAATTACAGAAAAGTTTCCATGTATTGCAACGCTTCTTCCAAAACCATCAAGTATTCCTTGGTCATAAGCTATAAGCTTAGACTCCTCTATCCAAGTACCATTTGAAAGTTTAAAAATATATGATGATTCACTTGATAATGTACCTACCACAATTTGACGTTCATCAATAGCAACAGAAACTCCAAAACCATCAGACTCTGATGCATCAGAAGCTGTTAATTTACTTTCTAAAATCCAATTTATTCCTGAACGTTTAAAAAGGTAGGCTGCTCCAGAACCATGGGCTATTTCATCATCAGCCCAAGAACCCACAAGAGCATAATCCCCATGTATACTAACTGAATTACCAAATAAATCGCCTTCAGCTCCATTAGAAGCTAAAAGTTTAGCTTCTTGAGACCAATTTGTTCCTGAGCGTTTAAATATATATGCAGAACCTGATTGAGCACCATTATCATCGTCAAACCTTGCACCTACTATAGCATAGCTACCTTCTATTGAAACAGACAATCCAAATATATCATCTACATCTCCATCACTACTAATTAATTTTGTTTCTTGAGACCAAGTTGATCCTGTGCGTTTAAAGATATAAGCTGCACCTGCATTACTTCCATTATCATCATCATATAATGCACCAACAACAACATACTCACCATTGATATCCACAGAAATACCAAACCGATCACTAATACCTCCATCAGAAGCCAATAACTTTGCTTCTTGTACCCAAGTATTTCCTGTTCTTTTAAAAACATAAGCAGCTCCGGCTTCATATCCATTTTCATGATTATAATGTGCCCCAACAACTGCATAATCTCCGAAAATAGCTACACTTCCTCCAAAAAGTTGGTTTGCCGCACCATCTGAAGCTGTTAATTTAGTTTCTTCAATCCAATTTTCACCTGAACGTTTATAAATATACGCAGCTCCTTTATTGGATAAATCGCCATAAGCACCTACAATTGCATAATCGCCATAAATGGCAACATCGCCACCAAAGTAGGCTCTTTCTGTACCATCTGAAGCAATAACTTTAATAGTTCCATTTGTATTAACTTCATTGACAGGACCTTGCAAAGCACTCTCTACAGTATCACCAAAAGAATACCCATCATTTGGGGTGACTTGAAAGCTGATGTATTTATTTTCATCATCTGAGGTTAATATATACGCTGCATTGGTTGCATTCGGGATGGCGATTTTGTTTGTACCATTTATATCATCCGATCGAAACCATTGAAATGTTGACCCGTTTTCTGCATCATTGTCTGAATCTGAATAAGCGTAAGTTGCTGTTAGTTCTTGGCCGGTTTCTAAAGTTCCTGAAAAAGTTACATTTGTTGCTGTTGGGTTTTCATTGAATATTTTAACAGTAGGTTTACTGCCATTTATAGTTTCAGTAAATGCAAAAAACAATTTATTATTTGGTGATAAAGATAATTTTTGCCATGAAGTTTGATTATTAGAAAAAGTTTGATCACCTAAAAATTTCCATTCATTATTATTATATTTCATAACTGAAGACTTACTGTTGGATCTCAAAGAAGCATCAAATGAAGAACATAAGTCACAGAAAGAAATTATAGGATTGTTATCATTATCAATAATAATATCTACAAAACCAACAAAACCGTTAGGACTAGGAGAACCAATGTTATTCCAGTTAACACCGTCAAATGACATAATAGTCGCTTTCTCTAAATTACTATAATCTCTAAAAATCACATAAGGTTTATCGTTATTATCCAATGCAAGTGCTGTATTTAAAACTTGACCTGAGGAGAAACCTGCATTTCCAACAAATTCCCAATTTGCTCCATTATATTTCATTACAGAAATTCTATCTGAAACACCATGATCAGGAAAAGATACAATAGGAATATTACTACTATCTATCTTAAAATCAATATGAGAGACATTATCTGTTGTAAAAGCCTTTACTCCTAAAACTTCCCAGTTATTCCCATTAAACTTCATTACTGTAAGTCCTTGATTAGCTGGTGCTAAATCAGAAAAAACAACATACGGGTTATTATCATTATCAAATTCCATTTTGAAGTATGAAGCTCCACCATCAGAAAAATTTGGAATCCCCACATTCACCCAGTTCTGACCATCAAATTTTAAAACGTTTCCCTTATTTGTGATACCATCTAAATAAGCAACATAAGGAACATTATTATTATCCAATTTTAAAGTTAAATGAGTAACAGTGTTGATTGTAAAACCTTTCATACCAACATACTCCCAATTTATACCATCAAATTGCATTACGCTAGCTTTTGATGAATTAGCATCGTCTCTAAATGCAACAAAAGGAGTTTCATCTGAACCTATTTCTAAATTCAATAATTGTGAAACGCCATCGGAAAACCCAGCAACACCAACTGTTTGCCAGTTACCAGTAATCTGTGGAATTATAATTGCTTGAATTGGTCCTTGCAAAGCACTTTCCTCTGCATCACCAAAAGAATACCCATCTCTTGGTGTTACTTGAAAACTGATGTATTTGTTTTCATCATCTGAAGTTAATGTATAGGTTGTATTTGTGGCATTTGGGATGGCTATTTTGTTTGTGCCATTGGCATCCTCTGAACGAAACCATTGGTAGGTTGAGCCGTTTTCGGTGTCATTATCAGAATCGGAATAGGTGTAGGTTGCTGTTAGTTCTTCGCCTAATTCTAACGTTCCTGTGAAAGAAACGTTTGTAGCACTTGGGTTTTCATTGAATATTTTTACTGTTGTTTTATTAAAGTTTTGGAAATATTGGTCTTGATACCCTATATAAAGTTTATCTAAATTATTTATTGCTAAACTCACATAAGATGAACCTCCATCAGAACCACCATTAGAACCAACATTAAACCAGTTGGTTCCATCATATTTCAACACTCTTGTTTTAAAAGAATTAGTACCATCAGCATAAGCAACATAAACATTATCATTGCTGTCAATAACTAAGCTTTGAAAATCTGCACGACCTTGAGATACACCTTTAACTCCTAAAGGCACCCAGTTATTTCCATCAAATTTCATTACAGCTGTCTTTAAAGACAATCCTTCATCCCTATACGCAACATATGGAGTATTATTACTATCAATGGCTAGACTCTGAAAATTAGTGGTACCATCAGAAAAACCTTTATTTCCAACCACAACCCAATTAGCACCATTATAGGTCATTACTGTGGTTTTAGAGTCATTTGCACTATCTCTATATGCTACTATTGGGGTATTATTATTATCTATAGCCAAACTAATATCACTTGCACTACCTTCAGAAAACCCTTTTATTCCTAATGGTTCCCAAGAGGTTCCATTAAACTTCATTACAGTTGTTTTGCTACCATTAGCACTATCTCTATAAGCAACATATGGAATATTGTTATTATCAAAAGCTAAGCTGTTAGCAAAAGCTTTACCATCAGTAAACCCTTTAATACCAACCACAACCCAATCTGTTCCATTAAATTTCATTACTGTCATTTTAGAACCATTCGCTTCATCTTTATAAGCAATAAAAGGAATATTATCATTACTGATTACTAAATCGGGGTGAGTTATTGCACCATCTGAAAAACCTAAATTACCTAATGGTATCCAGCTTGAATCATCAAATTTCATAACTGATATTTTCTGTAAATTAGCATCATCTCGAAATGCAATAAATGATGTGTTATTATGATCTATTGCTAAACTTTGATAATAAGCATTATCAGCTGAAAACCCTCCAACACCAACAGTTTGCCAATTGCCAGGAATTATTTGAGGAACTAAAATTGATTGAATTGGGCCTTGCAAAGCACTTTCAACTGCATCTCCAGAAGAATACCCATCATTTGGGGTGACTTGAAAGCTGATGTATTTGTTTTCATCATCTGAAGTTAATGTATAGGTTGTATTTGTAGCATTTGGGATGGCTATTTTGTTGGTGCCATTGGCATCCTCTGAACGAAACCATTGGTAGGTTGAGCCGTTTTCGGTGTCATTATCTGTATCTGAATAGGTGTAGGTTGCTGTTAGTTCTTCGCCTATTTGAAGCGTTCCTGTAACAGATATGTTTGTAGCTACTGGTATTTCATTTATTACTTTAACAGTAGTTTTAGAAGCATTTGAACCATCTGAATACACCATGAATATCTTGTTATTTTGGTCAAAATCGATGTCAACTTTTCTATTAACTCCATTTAAAAATCTTTCATCGCCTACAAAGCCCCATTGATTGTTGGTAAATTTCATTACCGTAGTTTTACTTGTTGGGTTATCATAACCTTCAGAAAAACCAACATAAGGAACATCATTATTATCAAAAACTAAAGTTGGGTCTCTTGTATCTTCTAATGAAAAACCTCGTTCTCCTACAAGATTCCAATCTGTACCATTAAAAGTTTTTACTGTTGTTCTAAATGATTGCTTCACATCTGTATAAACTACATATGGTGTATTATTTGCATTAAAAGCTATCTTAGGGTAAAAAATTTGATCTTCTGAAAAACCAGGACTTCCCACATATACCCAATTATTTCCATCAAACTTCATCACAGAAGCATCATTGCCTTGGCTACCATCTGCAATAACTATATGAAGAACATCAGTAACATCTACCCCAATACTAATATCATAAATTGAGCTTATTGTAAAACCATCTGTACCCACATTTTGCCAATTTTGACCATCAAACTTTAAAACACCTGCTTTAAATGAATTGGCTTCGTTACGATAAGCTAAATAAGGTACATTATTACTATCAAAATCTATACTTTGAGCACTAATTCTTGCATTTAAAAAACTTAAATCTCCAACTTCTTCCCAATTATTGTTTTCTAATTTATAGACTGCTATCCTATCAATATTTGACTGAGTTTTTTGCAAAGCTATGTATGGCACCCCAAAATTATCTATAGATAAAGATATTTTTTTAACAACAACTTCTGGTATTTGACTATTACCAACATTAACCCAGTTATTATTTTCAAACTTCTTTAAGGCTATTTTTCCCTGATTAGATTGCTCTAAAAAAGCAACATAAGGTGTGCCATTAGAATCTAAGGTTATTTGATGAAGGTCTGTGTTATTCTCTGAAAAACTTTCATTACCAATTGTTTGCCAACTACCTCCTAGGTTTGGTACTATAGAAATGTCTTTAACTGGTCCTTTATTACTCGTTGACCTAGTAACGCCTGAAGAAATACCATCGCTTGGAGTTACTTCAAAACTTAAATATTTCCCTACATCATCGTTAGTTAGTGTATAATTTTGATTAGTTGCACCAACAATTAAAGTTCTATTTACATCTACAAAAGCTCCTTCGTATTGATCTGAACGATACCATTGTATGGTAGTACCGTTTTCTGGATCGTTTTCTGTATCTTGATATGTATAAAAAGCTGTTATTTCTTCCCCTTGTTTTAATGTACCGTCAATTCTAATCGTTCCAATTGTTGGTGCAGTATTTACAAATATGGCTTGAATTGGCCCTTGCAAAGCACTTTCAACTGAACTTCCAAAATCAGTTCCGTCATTTGGAGTTACCTCAAAACTGATAAACTTACCAATATCTGCATTTGTTAACGTATAATTTTGATTAGTTGCTCCATTTATTGCAGCTTTGTTTAAACCAGCATTATCATCTGAAACATACCATTTGTATGCTGAACCACTTTCTGTATCACTATTTGCATCAGAATAATCATATGTTCCAGATAATAGTTGTGCTTCCTCTAAAGTCCCTGTAAATGTAACATTTGTTGCTGTTGGAACATTATTTACAAATATGGCTTGTATTGGTCCTTGCAAAGCACTTTCTACAGCAATCCCAAAATCAGTTCCATCATTTGGGGTGACTTCAAAACTAATATATTTGCCAACATCTACATTTGTTAATGTATACGTTGTATTGGTTGCTCCATTAATTGCTATTTTATTCAAACCTGCATTATCATCTGAAACATACCACTGATAAGTTGAACCACTTTCTGCATCACTATTTGCATCAGAATAAGTATACGTTGCTGATAATTGTTGTGCTTCTTCTAAAGTTCCTGTAAAAGTTACGTTTGTTGCTGTTGGTGCAGTGTTTACAAATACAGCTTGAATTGGCCCTTGCAAAGCACTTTCAGCTGCAAACCCAAAATCAGTTCCGTCATTTGGGGTGACTTCAAAACTTATATACTTGCCAATATCTGTATTTGTTAATGTATAAGTTGTATTGGTTGCTCCATTAATTGCTGTTTTATTTAAACCTGCATTGTCATCTGAAACATACCATTTGTATGTTGAGCCACTTTCTGTATCATTATTTACATCAGCATAATCATAAGTTGCAGATAATAGTTGCCCTTCTTCTAAAGTTCCAGCAAAAGTTACGTTGGTTGTTGTTGGTGGTGTATTTCCTAACTCGTAAAAATATGCAGAACCTGAATTTGAACCATTGTCATCATCAAAATCAGCACCTATTATGACTTTGTTTCCACTAATTCCTACTGAATTACCAAAATTGTCGGACCAAGTACCATCAGAAGCAGTTAATTTTATTTCTTGGGTCCAAACATTATTTACTAAACTATAAATATAAGCAGCACCAAAATTACTTGAGTATTTAGCACCTACAATGGCATTGCCGGCAATAATTCCAACTGATAGGCCAAAATAATGACCAACATTGCCATCTGAAGCTGTTAGTTTTGCTTCTTGAGACCATGTATTATTTGTAAAACTAAAAATATAAGCTGACCCTGAATTAGAACCATTATCATCATCTCCATAAGCACCAATAATGGCATTATCATCACTTATAGCAACTGATTCACCAAAACCGTCAGCAGTAGCTCCATCTGAAGCTATTAGTTTTGCTTCTTGAGTCCAAATATTATTTACAAAATTAAAAATATAAGCAGAACCAATGTTATCATCATTGTCAGAACCTATAATTGCTTTGTCCCCACTAATTGCCACTGAAAAACCAAAACGGTTATTAGCAGCTGCATCTGAAGCTATTAACTTTTGTTCTACTGACCAAATATTACCATCAAAATTATAAATATAGGCAGAACCTGAATCTGGGGTAAAGTTATCTTTATTATCTGCAAATGCACTAATAATTGCCTTGTCTCCACTAATTGCCACTGAAAAACCAAAACGGTCACCACTAGATGGATTTGATGCTTTTATTTTTTGCTCTTCTGACCAAATGTTGCCATCAAAATTAAAAATATAAGCAGAACCGGAGTTTGCAAGATTATTAAGATCTCCATGTGCACTAACAATAGCTTTGTCTCCACTAATGCCCACTGATTGACCAAAAAAATCATTAGCAGCTCCATCTGAAGCTGTTAATTTTGCTTCTTGAGTCCAAATATTATTTGAAAAACTAAAAATATAAACTGATCCTGAATTAGAACCATTATCATCATCTAGATAAGAACCAACAATAGCTTTGTTTCCATCTATAGCAACTGAAAAACCAAATTGATCTTGAGAAGCACCATCTGAAGCTGTTGCTTTTATAATTTCATTCCAGTTTTGTGCAGAAAAATTTAATGTAAAAATGATAAATAATAAAAAGGGTAGTCTTGTTTTCATAACAAATATTTTTTAAAGGGTTAAATTTCCAAAAATGGGTATTAATACAAAATAAATCAATACCTATAAGTAGGTAATATCTTAGCTAACAAAAGTACTTTAGCATAACTCAAAAAAAAATACCCCAAAAAGGGTATTTTTTAGATAGAAAATATTATAATTATAATAAATCCATAACCATAGAAAACTTAACCAATTCTTGTAATGAATTGATGTCTAATTTTCTGTAAATATTTTTTTTATGCGTAGAAACTGTATGTTTAGAAATAAATAATTGGTTACCAATATCATTATTAGAAACACCATTGCCTATCATTTTTAAAATAATTTTTTCTTGTTTGGTTAAACTTTGATAACGTTGCCAAAACACCAAACTATTTTTAGATTCAGGTAAAATATTTGCAAACATTTTAGATACACTAGACATGTTATCTGGAAAAAAAGAGGTGTTTATAGTTATATTTTCGTCTATTATGCATTTATTAGTTATAAAATGTGTCATTTTTCCGTTTAAAGAAATACATTGTAAATAATTGCAAACAGCATCTTTATCGTCTTTTAAAAGAAATTTTTTAGCTTTATTTTTTGCCAAATCTAATAAAGTAGGATCAGAAATTTCTGGTAAATAATTATGCCCAATAGTTAAAAGGGTATCTATTTCTTTTCCTTTGCTAAAAAATAAATCGCTAAATAATATATAGTTAAAAGTTGTTTTATCATTTATATAAAATGGAATGGTTATAAAATCTTTAAATTGATTAAATTTTTTATTATCATTTAAATATAAGTTTCTTAATCTGAAGATAAAATGTTGATTTTGAGAGAACACTTCTTTTTCTGTATATAACTTCATATTAAAAAAACTTTTGAAGTTATATCCATCATGGTTCTTATAAATAAATCAGGTTTTTCTAAACTCGGATAATGCCCACAATTATCAAAAAATATAAGTTCGCAGTTATTTTTACACTTCTTGGTTACTTTTTTTAAGTAGTCTTTATTCACAGATGGATCTTGCTGCCCAGCAATAATAAATTTAGGAACTTCTAATTTTGTAAAGATTTCATACTCATCTGCTAAATTGTTCCCTAAAATATCTTCAGCTACCATTTTTCTAACTAAAGAATTTGTTTTTTTAAAATCAGCAATAATAGCAGTTGTGCTGTCTTTATTATACACAGCAACATTTGAAGCTTCAGTTATAGCCTCTTCAGTAGGGTTTTCTGTTAAAAAAGTATGTAAGGCTGTTGCAGGTAAAAAAGCTTCTTCGAAATTAATTGGTTTCATAACTGGTGGCGTCCCAAAAATGACCAATCCTTTTAATTTTTTAATTTCATTCGCTATTTCTATGGCTAAATGTCCACCTAAAGAATTACCAACTAATAAAATCTCATCATCAATAGTATTGATAAAAGCAATTAATTTTTCTTTAAAAAAAGATATCGAAAAATCTGTATGATTTTTATAATTTTCAAGATTACTTCCATGACCTGGAAGATCTACTGCTATTTTGGTTTGTTTTATAAATTCACTATGTAAGAATTCTTTAAAAACAAAACTTGAAGAGGAATTTCCGTGGATACAAATAATAATACCAGGTTTTTGACCTAAGTTATTGATACTTTTCATATAGCTTTTTTTCAAAGTAAAGAAAAATAAAGCAGAAATCAAAAAAACAACCCTATAAATCAGGTCATTATAAATTAATAATTTTGATCAACAAACAATAATGAGTTTTTTTTATATATTTTACATTAAGTTTTTAAATTTGTTTCTATGAATAAAAACTATTCTTTAGAGAACTTATCTGAAATTGCTTCAGAAATTATTGCATCCGCAGAAAATAAAACTTTATTGTTTTTTGGAGAAATGGGCGTTGGTAAAACTACGCTCATTAAAGAAATATGCAAAAAATTAGGGGTTATAGATGGCATCTCCTCTCCTACTTTTTCACTAGTGAATGAATATCAAACTAAAAATAATGAGAAAGTTTTTCATTTTGATTTTTACAGAATTACAGATGAAGAAGAAGCTTTAGACATGGGAATTGAAGAGTATTTTGATAATAATGATTGGTGTTTAATTGAATGGCCAAAAAACATCGAAAATTTACTACCTTTAGATGCTGTTGAAATTCATTTATCAATTTTAAATGATGGAAAACGCAACATTCAACTAAAATAAAACTAATTTTTATGAGTCAATTTTCTCCTTTTAGTAAAGAAGAATTACTACCACAAGCAGAAATGCTAGAAATTAAAAAGAGAAAAGGGGAATTATTTATTGGTTTGCCCAAAGAAACTTATATAGGAGAAAAACGTGTTTGCCTAACACCAGATGCAGTTACAGCTCTGTGTACTCATGGCCATAGAATCGTGGTAGAAACTGGTGCTGGAGATGGTGCAAATTTTACTGATAAAGAATATTCTGAGGCTGGTGCAAAAATTTCTTACAATACAGAAGAAGCTTTTAAATGCAATATTGTTTTAAAAGTAGCACCACCAACTGAAGAGGAAATTGCCTATTTAAATCCGCAAACTATTTTAATTTCATCTTTGCAATTAAAAACACAGTCTAAAAAATATTTCGACTGTTTAGCAAAAAAGAAAATTACAGCAGTTGCTTTCGATTATATAAAAGACGAACATAACTCCTACCCTGTCGTAAAATCTTTGAGTGAAATTGCAGGAACAGCATCCATATTAATTGCAGGCGAATTAATGAGTGGCACCAATAAAGGAAATGGATTATTGTTTGGTAATATTGGTGGAGTTCCACCAACAAGTGTTGTTATTTTTGGAGCAGGAACAGTAGGCGAATATGCTGCAAGAACTGCCTTAGGATTAGGAGCTAGAGTAAAAGTTTTCGATAATTCAATTTCAAAATTACGAAACCTACAACATTGCCTGTCTGCACCAATTTACACATCAACTTTACAACCTAAATCTATTTCGAAAGCGTTAATGAGATGTGATGTTGCTATTGGTGCTATTAGAGGCAAAAACAGATCGCCTGTTGTGGTTACAGAAACCATGATTGAATCTATGAAAGAAGGTGCAGTAATTGTAGATGTTAGTATTGATAGAGGTGGATGTTTTGAGAGCTCAAATGTTACTTCTCACAACGCACCAACCTTTGTAAAACATGGTGTAATTCATTATTGTGTGCCTAATATTCCTGCACGTTATTCAAGAACAGCTTCTGTTTCTATAAGTAATATTTTTACTCCTTATTTGCTAGATATTGCAGAAGAAGGTGGGTTTGAAAATGCAGCTCGTTTTGATAAAAGCTTAAGAAATGGCATGTATTTTTACCACGGAATTTTAACAAACAGAACAGTGGCAGAATGGTTCGATTTGCCTTTTAGAGACATAAATTTATTAATTTTATAACATAAAAGTAGTTCTTCATCAATTTAATTTCATAATAATAAGAGTGTTATTTTTTTAAGTGACACTTTTTTTTCATGAAAGTGTAACAATCCTATTTTCTAAAAGTCTTTTAATAAAACAACATCTTCTAAAACTTTATAAAATGAAATATAGAATTATTACCATAACTTTTCTTTTTTTATCGATTACGTTATTTGCTCAAAAAACAGTGGAAGCGTCTGATATTATGAAAGCTATCAAAGCAGGAAAATCAATTTCTTATCAAAATGCAAAAATAGTAGGAACTTTAGATTTTACTTTTATGGAAGAAGCTTCGGAAAAACTTCCTAAAAAGAAAAAAAGTTTTTGGTGGGGAAATGGAAGCTCTAGCAATGATGTAAAAAACAAAATTGATGTTGAGGTTTCTTTTGTAAACTGTACTTTTAAAGATGATGTTTTAGCCTACATTCCAAATGATGATTCTGGTTACACATTTACTGCTGATTTTGAGCAATTAGCGATTTTTAAAAATTGTAACTTTGAAAGAAAAGCAATGTTTAAATACTCTCGTTTTGAAAGTGGATCAGATTTTTCTGGCTCTAATTTTAATGATGATACTACTTTTAAATTTGCAACTTTTGAGAAAGAGACAAGTTTTGAAAACACAAAATTTACAGAAACTGCTACATTTAAATATACCGAATTTAATAGAAATGTAAGTTTTTCGAATTCAGTTTTTGAAGATGAAGCCATTTTTAAATACACAAAATTTAAAGACGGAGTTTCTTTTAACAGTACAAATTTTGAAGAAGATTTAGATATTAAATATATGGAAGTTTCTGGTAATTTTGATATTAGCAAAATGAAAGTTGGTTTTGATATCGATTCTAAATACACAACTATTAACGGAAGAAGTTTTAATAAATACCTTTTAGAGAGTAGAAATTAAGTATCAAAAAAATAACTAATTTAAAAAAGGCTGGCAATTTGCTAGCCTTTTTTGATAATATTAAAATCGACTTTTTATGAAATTAAAAAATATCTACAATTTATAAAAAGCAATAATTAAAGTAAATTCATCAAAAAAACCATCAAAAAATAAGTAATTCATAATAAAAAAAGTCATTAAATAAGTATTTGTGAAATTAAAGGATTTTTACTATTTTGCAATACACAAAATAGACTTTATGCCAACAGAAATCAAGAGGTTATTCGATTTTCCTTATTATCAATTAGAGACTTACAATCTAAAAAAAGCATTATCCACTAAGTATGATGGAAAATGGGAATCTATTTCTACTCAAGAATATATAGATCAATCCAATCAATTAAGCAGAAGTTTATTAAAATTAGGGGTACAACCCAATGATAAAATAGCTATTATTTCTACAAATAATAGAACAGAATGGAATATTTGTGATATTGGCGTTTTACAAACTGGCGCCCAAACTGTACCTATTTATCCAACAATTTCTAAGGAAGATTACGAGTATGTAATCAATCACTCTGAAGCAGTGTATTGTTTTGTTTCTGATGTTGATGTTTTAGATAAATTAAATCAAATTAAAGGAAATACAAAGCTTAAAGAAGTCTTTACTTTTAATGATATAAAAGGAGAAAAAAGTTTTAAAGAACTTTTAGAATCTGGTAAAGATACTAGCAATCAAAACGAAGTTGAAGCTAGAAAAAAAGCCATAAAACCAGAAGATTTGGCAACTTTAATTTATACATCTGGAACCACAGGAAAACCAAAAGGAGTTATGTTATCTCACAACAACATCGTTTCTAATGTTTTAGCAAGTCAAAAAAATGTTCCATTAGAGTTTGGGAAAGACAAAGCTTTAAGCTTTTTACCTGTATGTCATATTTTTGAACGTATGATTTTGTATCTATATCAATATTGTGGTACAGAGATTTATTTTGCAGAATCTATTGAGAAACTTACAGAAAACGCACAAGAAGTAAAGCCAGATGTAATGACAGCTGTGCCAAGATTGTATGAAAAAATTTACGACAAAATTATCTTAAAAGGTGAAGATTTATCTGGTATAAAAAAGAAACTATTCTTTTGGGCTGTAAATTTAGGTTTAGAATACAAACCTTATGGTGCAAATGGTTGGTGGTATGAAAAACAATTGGGTTTAGCTCGTAAACTTATATTTTCTAAATGGCAAGCAGCTTTAGGGGGTAATTTAAAATTAATGGTTTCTGGTAGTGCAGCTTTACAACCACGTTTAACAAGAATTTTTGCAGCTGCAGGAATGCCAATTATGGAAGGTTATGGTTTAACAGAAACATCTCCTGTAACTTCTGTAAATTTTATGAATGTAGATGGAGTTAAAGGATTTAGAGTTGGTACAGTTGGTAAAGTTATTGATGGTGTAGAAGTAAAAATAGCAGAATCTGGTGAAATTTTAATAAAAGGACCTAATGTAATGCAAGGCTATTATAAAGATCCTGTAAAAACAGCGGAAGTTCTTAAAGATGGTTATTTTCATTCTGGAGATAAAGGTGAACTTGATAAAGATGGTTTCTTAAAAATTACAGGTAGAACCAAAGAAATGTTTAAAACTTCTGGAGGTAAATATGTGATTCCTCCATTATTAGAAGGAGAGCTAAAACAATCTTTATTTATAGAACAAGTAATGGTTGTAGGTGAAAATGAAAAAATGCCAGCAGCAATTATTCAACCTAATTTTGAATATTTAAAAGATTGGGCAAAAGACAATAATATTTCTTTTACTACGAATAAAGATTTAATTACAAACGAAAAAGTAATAGCAAAAATTCAGGAAGCAGTTGATAATTGTAATTGCCAATTTGGAAAATGGGAGCAAATTAAGCGCTTTGAATTAACGTCAGATGAATGGTCTATTGAAGGTGGTCATTTAACACCAACAATGAAAATGAAAAGAGCAGTAATCGTAAAAATTTATAACGATTTATATGAAAAAATATACAGACCATAAATTGTAAATAACTAAAATTTAAAGTTGATTTTTTTTTAAAAGACGAACTTTAAAAGCATAAAAAAATCCCAAGTTTTAACTTGGGATTTTTTATATAGTACCTGTAAGGCTAAAAAAAAATATTACACTTTAATTGAACAACCAATAGCAACAGTTGTTGTTTTCTCTATCTTTTTACCAGTCAATAAAGCATCTAAAGCATTTTCTACATATTTTTCTGTTACAGCATCTGCGTCTCTTGAACTGTTATCAATGGCTCCAATATATTGAACTTTCATATCGTTTTTTGTAACGATGTAAACATGTGGCGTTTTTGTGGCTCCAAATCTTGGATATACTTTTTGCCCTTCATCTAACAAATAAGGAAAATTAAAACCTTTTTCTTCAGATCTTATTTTCATTTTCTCAAGACTATCTTCTGGCATCGTAACAGGATTGTTTGGATTGATAGCAATTACAGGATAGCCATAATTTTCATATTTGTCATTTAAAGCGATTATTCTATCTTCATTGGCAACTGAATATGGACACGTATTACAAGTAAATATGATGACAAAACCCTTGGCATCATCATAATCTGATAATGATAAAAAATCACCATCTACATTTTTTAATTTAAAGTCTTTTATGGTATCTCCAACAGCATAACCTGCTGCAGGTTTTAACGTAAAAGCTGCTGTTGCAAACGCAAGCACCGCAAGTAATAATATCGATTTAATTGTTTTCATAATTTATGGTTTTAAAAAAGTTTTTAATTCAGTTTCTAACATTGTATAATCAAAAGATTGTTCGTAAAATTTTCTAGTATTTTTATTATAAATTAATGTTGCTGGCAAAGCTCCAGACCAAGTTGAATCGATGGCTTTTATCCAAACATTTTCATCAATATCATTTAATAAAACAACCTCAGATTGCAATTGTTTTTTATTGATAAAAGGAATTAGTTTTTTTTCAACTTGTTTTGGGAAATCTAAACTTACTAATAAAACCTCCACATTTTTAGAAACATAGTCTTGTTTTATATTCTCAAAATACGGTAATTCTTTTACACAGGGTGCACACCAAGTTGCCCAAAAATTTACAATGTAAGTTGTATCATCATTTTTTTCTAAATAAGGTTTTAACTCCTTATAATTTACTGTTTTTACGGTTGTTATTTTTTGCCAATTATTATCAGTAGTATTAACAACATTCGTTTTAGAACCCTCTTTTTTGCAAGAAGAAATTATCAGTAAAATTGAAAATATAAATAGTGCTTTTTTCATCTTTATAAAATTACATCAATTTAAAATACAACTACAATAATTAACGCATAATTAACAAAAAAACCTCGTAACAATTTAGTTATGAGGTTTTTCATCAATATAAAATTACATCAATTTAAAATAAGTTAACAGTCATTTGAAAGTAAACACTTTTAATTTCAAGCAGCTAAAAAGGCAATCATTAACAAATTATAAATGTAAAAGATTTATTTTTTTAGAGCATGAGTTTTCCCCTTTGGGGAATTAAAGGGGCTTTAGTCGTAAATATCATTCAAAACTTTAGCTAAACGGATTCCGCCTTTTTGTAATTGCGTTCTTACAGTTCCAAAATGATCGTAAGAATAATTATAACGTAAATTCTCTCCTACTTTTACAGATTTGTAAACTTCTTTGGTAACTTCATGTACCTCATTTACCCAATCAACAACAGAACCTTCTTTAATAAATTCTATTTGTTTTTTTGATAAATCATCTGCGTTTTCGGCTAATTCAATATAACTCATATTCCAATCTTCAATCATGTTGGTGTCCCAAACTCGGTGTAAATTAGATCCGTTTCCAAACCATTGTACTTGCACATCATTACCACCTTTATCTTCTCTTCTTCCAATATGCATTGGCTGGTGTAAATCGCCAACTAAATGTACTAACATTTTTAAATGAAAAACCTTATCTTCTTCACTACTGTTTTCATCTTTTAAAACTGTTTTACATTTTTCGATTCCTTGCACTAAATCTCCTTGAGGATTTTTTTCTGCTTCCTCATATGTTTGGTCCAAATCCATATTTACATAATGCCAAACGTTATAATCTCTATATTTTCTATCAGATTTAATTTCGTCTGCATAAGTAGAAACAAAGGCTAAACTTTGTCCTTTTAAGAGTTTATCAATACATTTTTTTGTTCTTCTTGTCAAATGCTTTTCAGCAATTTTTCCAGTAACTCTATGCCCATTTTGTCCCCAGAAATAAGCTTCATCAGTTGAGGAAGTCGTCATCATTAAAAATGGTATTAATAATAAAAGTTTGATTTTCATATGTGTAAATTATATATTTATTTTCAACAAAAGTATAAAAATAAATGCTTAAAAATTTGGAAAAATCAAAAATTAACTTATATCTTTGTGATATCAATTTAATATCAAACTAAAATCATTTACTTATGAAAGCTGAAAAAATTATCAAACTTGCCAACGGTTACCTAATGTTGTTTGTCGTTTTAATCCTATTTTTTGGAGGAATTATCATGACTATAGTGCAACAAACACCCGTTTATTTTCCTCTAATAATTATAGGTTTTATTGGTTTTTTTGGATTTATTCTGGTGAATCCAAATACATCTAAAGTTATTTTATTATTCGGAAAATACGTGGGAACTATCAAAGAAAATGGCTTGTATTGGGCAAATCCTTTGTATAGAAAAAAAACAATTTCTTTAAGAGCTAGCAATTTTGATAGTGAGCGATTAAAGGTAAATGACAAATTAGGAAACCCTGTAATGATTTCTACCATTTTAGTTTGGCGTGTTACCAATACGTATAAAGCAGCTTTTGATGTTGATAATTACGAAAATTTTGTACGTGTGCAAACAGATGCTGCTGTTAGAAAATTAGCAAGTATGTATCCTTATGATAATTTTGCGGATGAAGGTCATGATGAAGATATCACCTTAAGATCTAGTGTAAACGAAGTTTCTGAAGCTTTAGAAAAAGAAATTGACGAGCGTTTAACCATTGCAGGAATCGAAGTTTTAGAAGCTAGAATTGGGTATTTAGCCTATGCCAATGAAATTGCTTCTGCCATGTTAAAAAGACAACAAGCAACAGCTATTGTTGCTGCAAGACATAAAATTGTGCAAGGTGCTGTTGAAATGGTAGAAATGGCTTTAAATGAATTAAACAGGAAACAAATTGTGGAATTAGATGATGAACGAAAAGCAGCAATGGTTAGTAATTTATTAGTGATTTTATGTGGAGATAAAGAAGCTTCTCCTGTTGTAAATGCTGGTACTTTAAGTCATTAAAGCCCATCTTAATCTTCCCAAAGGGAAGAAACTCATACTCTAAAAAAAAACGAATGTCATTTCGCCTTTATGGAGAAATCTCAACTTTGAAACTAATTTAAATAATGGAGAAATTTGTAATGCTAGATGGTTATATTTCTATGGATAACAAACAATTATTCTTAGATATTAATAGAACAAAAAACGATTTAAAATCTAGAGGAGGCTGGTTAGGTGTATTTTTTGTTTTTGTTTCAATAAGCGTTTTACACACCTTTAGAAAAATGGAGTTATTAAAAAATTTCTTTGACTATTTTGATTTTGGCTTAAGAATCATTGGGGTACTTGGTATTCTTGCTGCACTTTATTATCTATTTTTTTTAAGAAAATCTAAAAAGAATTTAATTATCAATGAAATCATAAAAATAAATATTGATAAAAAAGAATTTGAAACAGAAATATCTTTAGTGTTCACCAATAAAAGAGAATATGATATTAGTTTTAGAAACCTAGAAAATCAATTAGAACCGTTTTTGGAACAAATTAAAAAAAGAAATACAAGAATAATAATTAATGATTTATAGCTTGAAAAACTCAAAGTCTTTTAAAATAACTAACGGATTTCTGATCATAAATAATTCTTATTTAAAAATTAAGTATAGAAAAGGAAAATATGCTTTGGATGTTTTAAAATTCTTTGGTAGTATTTCTTTAATTGCTTTGTTTCTAGATAAATTGAAAGACTATGAAAACATCATTGGAGTTTACGAAAATGCTAAGTTTTGGTTTTTTGCATTAGCATCTGTATCTTTAATTTACTTGTTTTTTGAATTTATCTTCAGAAAAAAATGGATAAATACGCTAGAAATAAATGACCTTTTAAAAGTTGAAATTGGTCACAATAAACGTGAAGAAAACATAGATGAAGACAGTAAAATTGAAATTACATTTTACACGAACAATGGCAAACAGAAATCAATTGAGTTGAAAAAACAACATAATCAACTGAATCAATTTTTAGAAATTTTACAAAAAAGAAATACAAGAATAAAAATAGAACAACTTTAAATGAACAATAAACAAATTTATGCAATCGCAATTGGTGTTTCTCTAGGAACTTCTATTGGTACAACAGTTGGTGCTGTTACTGGCAACATAGCAATGAGTTCTATTTACGGCTCAATGATTGGAACTATAATTGGAGTTGTTGTGGCATTTACAATCTTAAATGAAGACAAAAACGAAAACCCATGAAAGAATATAAAGTAGTTACACCAAAATTAGGCTGGAAAAATAGAAACCAAAAATATGAAGATTGTTTAAATCAATATGCAAGAGAAGGTTGGACTGTAAATACAATTTTTCAAAATACAGGTGGCATTTTATTTGAAAGAGATAAAAACAGATAATATGAAAGAATATAAGTTTTTAAAACAAAAAATGAGTTGGTCTAATAGTCAAAATAATTTTGAAGATGAAATCAACTCGCATGCAAAACAAGGTTGGAGAGTAATTAATGTTTACTGCAACACAAATGGTGGTGTTTATGCACTTTTGGAAAAGGATAAAAACAGATAAAAATGAAAGTTTTTAAAGAAGAGCAGCGTTTTACGCAAACTTGGCTAATTATTATTCTAATAATTTCTATTGGTGTTCCGTTTTTATTTGGTGTTTATGGAATTATGCAACAGATAATTTACAAAAACCCTTTAGGACAAAAACCAATGTCAGATGCAGGATTGATCATTTTTACAATTAGCATGTTCATCTTAACAGTCCTTATTTTCTTTATAAAACTTACCACAAAAATTGATGAAAAAGGAATTCACTATCAATTTTACCCTTTTCATTTATCTGTAAAAACAATTTCTTGGAGCGAAGTTTCCAAAGCTGGTGTTAGAACTTATTTGCCAATTAGTGAATTTGGTGGTTGGGGTTTAAGAGGTGGTTTTTTCTTCAATAAAGGCAAAGGAAAAGCTGTAAATATTTCTGGAGATATTGGTATTCAATTAATTCTTAAAAACGGCAAAAAATTATTAATTGGAACACAAAAGGAAAGTGAAGCAAAAAGTGTTTTAGAAACCTATACATCAAAAATCAATTAAAATGATACGTATTATAACTTATTTCATCATATCAACTTTTAGTATTGCAATTTCTTTTGCGCAAGTAAAATCCGAAGAAATTACAATCAATAATATGGCAATTCAATTACCAGGAACTTTAACATATCCATCAGAAAAATCGCCTTTAGTAATTTGGGTGCATGGTTCTGGAGGTGTTGACAGGAATGGAAATCAACCTCAATACATTAAACAATTCAGAGACAAAATCAATAAAAATAATATTGCCTTTTTTTCTTATGATAAAAGAACAGCCAATCCAAAAAATGCAACTTTTTTACAAGAAGATGGTATTTTAATTGCTGATTTTGTGAGCGATGTTAAAGAAGTTGTCAATCATTTTAAAGGTGATGAGCGTTTTACAGAAATTATTTTGGCAGGGCATAGTCAAGGTTCTTTAATTGCAATGATGGCTTTAGATAATGTTGATAGATACATATCAATTGCTGGTGCAGGAGAAACCATTGATAAAACGTTGGTAAGGCAAGTTACTGCACAAAGTGCTGAATTTGGTAAACTCACTGAAACGTATTTAAAGGAATTAAAAGAAACAGGAGAAATTACAGAAGTTGATCCAAATTTACTATCGCTTTTTGCAAAACCAAATCAACCTTTTTTAACTTCTTGGATCGAGTTAAATCCTTTAGAAGAAATTAAAAATGTAACCATCCCAACTTTACTAATTAATGGTGATAAAGATATTCAAGTGCAAGTGTTAGATGCCGAAAATTTAAAAAAAGCAAAACCAGAAGCAACCTTAGTCATCATAAAAAATATGAATCACGTTTTAAAAGATATTCAAAAAGAAGAAGACAACTTAGCTTCCTATTATTCTGCTGATTTTCCAATTTCAGAAGAATTAATAAAAACGATTGTAGAATTTATCCATAAATAAAATTCCAATTTAAGGAAGTAAAAAGGAGAAAAATGGCAAAAAAGAAAGCTTTCGCGTTGCGAGTTAATGAAGATATGATCAAAGCTATCGAAAAATGGGCTGCAGATGAATTCAGGTCTACAAACGGACAAATAGAATGGATGCTCATGCAAGCTTTAAAAGATGCAAAACGCGAACCTAAAAAGAAAGAAGAATAGAATGTTATTAAAAATACTTGTTCTATAGAAAAAGACTTTAAAATTTCTGAGAAACAAAAACATTAAATTTAAACGCTCATTTTTTATAGAGCGTTTTCTTTTTTATATATTGTTGCCAAATTCAAATTCAATAAATCTTACACAATGAGAAAACTACTAACCTTACTTTTTTTATGTACTACTTCCCTACTCTTTTCTCAAGAGTTTTCTATGGATTTAGTAAAAAACATGAAACCTAGAAATATTGGACCAGGAGGAATGTCTGGTCGTGTAACATCTATAGATGTTGTAGAATCTAATCCAGAAATTATGTATGTAGGTACTGCTTCTGGAGGTATCTGGAAATCTACTTCTGGTGGTGTTAAATGGGAGCCTATTTTCGAAAATGAACTTACAGCATCTATTGGTGCAGTTGCTATTCAACAATCAAACCCAAGTGTAATTTGGGCAGGTACAGGAGAAGGAAACCCAAGAAATAGTTTAAATGGTGGTTTTGGAATTTATAAATCTTTAGATGCAGGAAAAACTTGGCAAGCTATGGGTTTAGAAAAAACACGTCATATTCATAGAGTTATTATTCACCCAACAAACCCAGATATTGTTTATGTTGGTGCAATTGGTTCTCCTTGGGGAGAGCACAAAGAAAGAGGTGTTTACAAAACAACTGATGGTGGAAAGTCTTGGAAACAAATTTTATATAATAATGATAAAACTGGGGCTGCAGATTTAATTATGGATCCAACAAATCCAAATAAATTAATTGCTGCAATGTGGGAACACAAACGTGATCCTTGGTTCTTTAAATCTGGTGGAGAAGGTTCTGGTTTATACATCACACATGATGGAGGAGAAAACTGGAAAGAAGTTACTGAAAAAGAAGGTTTTCCAAAAGGTGATTTAGGTAGAATTGGTGTGGCAATTGCACCTAGCGAACCAAATACAATTTATGCTTTGGTAGAAGCAAAAAAGAATGCATTGTATAAAAGTGAAGATGGAGGTTTTAAATGGAGAAAAATAAATGATAAATCTGATATAGGAAACAGACCTTTTTACTATTCAGAAATTTATGTAGACCCACAAAATGAAAATCGTGTGTATTCTGTATTTACCTATGTAAATGTTTCTGAAGATGGAGGTAGAAACTTTAAGCAATTAATGCCTGCTTATGGAGTAGATAATGGAGTGCATCCAGATCATCATGCTTGGTGGATTCATCCAAACAATGGCAAATTTATGATTGATGGTAATGATGGTGGATTAAACATTACCAAAGATGGAGGAAAATCCTGGAGATTTATTGGTAACATTCCTGTTGCTCAGTTCTATCATATTAATGTAGATAATGAGTTCCCATATAATGTTTATGGTGGAATGCAAGATAATGGTTCTTGGAGAGGCCCTGCTTATGTTTGGAAAGATCAAGGAATTAGAAACAGTTATTGGCAAGAAATTTCTTTTGGTGATGGTTTTGATGTAGTGCCAGATAAAGATGACTCAAGATATGGTTGGTCTATGAGTCAGCAAGGATCTGTAGTAAGGTATGACCATATTACAGGTAATAATTATTCTGTAAAACCAACACATAAAGACCCAAATGTAGAATTACGTTTCAATTGGAATGCAGCAATAAATATGGATCCTTTTGATAATAGTACTCTGTATTTTGGTAGTCAGTTTGTACATAAATCTACAGATAAGGGCTTAACTTGGGAGGTTATTTCTCCAGATTTAACAACAAACAATCCAGAGAAATTAAGACAATCTGAAAGTGGTGGTTTAACTATGGATGCAACTGGTGCAGAAAATCATTGTACAGTTTTAGTAATTGAGCCAACTACTTTAGAAAAAGATGTTTTATGGGCTGCAACAGATGATGGCCAAGTTCATATTACGAAAGATGGTGGTGCAAACTGGACAAACGTTGCTAAAAATATTAAAGGACTACCAGAATTTAGTTGGATTACACAAATTAAAGCATCTAATAAAAACAAAGGTGAAGCACTTTTAATAGCTAATGATTACAGACGTTTTAACTACACTCCTTATGCGTACAGAACTAAAAATTACGGAAAAACTTGGGAGCGAATTGTAGATGAAAATGATGTACAAAGTTATACACTTTGTATCATTGAAGATCCAGAAAATGAAAACTTACTATTTTTAGGAACAGATGATGGTTTATACATTTCATTGAATGCTGGTGAAAAATGGACAAAATGGACAAATGGTTTCCCAACTGTTCCTGTAAAAGATTTGGTAATTCATCCAAGAGAACACGATTTAGTAATTGGTACTTTTGGACGAGCTGCTTGGGTTTTAGATGATATTAGACCTTTAAGAGCTTTGGCAAATAAAAATGCAACCGCTAAAAAATTACATTTATTTGAACCTCCAACTTCGTATCAACCTGCAACGCAACAACCAACAGGAAGTAGATTTGGTGCAGATGCCATGTATCAAGGAGAAAATAGAAATGGTGGTGCCATTATTTCTTATTATGTTGATGTTCCTAAAGCTGATAAAAAAGAAGAAAATGAAGACAAAAAAGAAGATGATGAAATCCTGAAACAAGTTCAGGATGACAAAAAAGTCAAGTTTGATTCTATTACATTAGAAGTTTTTGATGGTGAAAGACAAATTAGAACGCTAAAATTTAAAGCTCCAAAAGAAAGTGGCGTTCATAAAACCACTTGGTATTTAAGAGAAAAAGGAGTTGATAGGGCTTCAAGAAGTATCAGAAAATCAACCAGAGAACCATCTGGTGTAGAAGTGAAACCAGGTGTTTATCAATTAAAAATGACTTTTGGTGATGTAGTTGCAGAACAATCTATAAAAGTAGAATTCGACCCTAGATTAGAGATTTCTCAGGAAGCTATCAATCAAAAATACAATGCCAGTAAAGAGCTTGAAACTTATCAAGAAAAAATTGCTGCAATTGTTAAGCAATTGGTTGAAAGTAAAAATACGGCAACTTTTATTAAGTCAGATTTGTCTAAAGAAGATAAAGTTAAATACAAAGAGGAAATTAAATCATCAACTAAAATTATTAAAAAAGTGGATAGTTTACTAGCAATGTATTTAGGTACAATTGACAAAAGACAAGGGATTACAAGAAATCCAGAAGTTACCGTTAATCAACGTTTTGGGCAGGCAAGTAGATACATTCGTTCTCGTTTTGGAGAGCAAACATCAACAGAGCAAATATTAATGAATCAGTTTGTTGAAGAGTTTAAAAAGGCAGTTTCAGAAACAAATACGTTCTTTAATAATGATTGGATTGCTTATAAAAAATCTGTAGAAAATATTAATATTTCTCCTTTTAAAGAAACCAAAATTTATTCAGCAAATTAGTATGATTAAAAAACTTGTAGTTCTTTTGGTCTTCACTTTAATGATGTTTAAAGTGAAGGCTCAAAATGCTGAAAATAAATTAGGGGCTTGGTACATGTACAATGGTTCTCATAAATTAACAGAGAAATATTCGTTGCAAACCATGGCGCATTTTAGGTATTTTGAAGTTGCTAGCTCTTTTCAACAGGAGATTTATAGATTAGGTGTTAATTACAAATTTAATCCTAAAATGAATCTAACTTTGGGTGCAAGTTATTCCACAGGAGATTTGGCTTACGATGTTGAGTCTCCTTTATTATACGAGTGGCGTTTGTATGAAGATTTTAACATCAACAGTAAATGGAGAAAATTTAAAGCAAGACATCGTTTACGTTTGGAGCATAGATTTATTCATAAAAATATAAATACCGACGAAACTCAAAATTGGTTTCGTTATGATTTAAATGTAAATTACCCCATTACCGAAAATTGGAGCGTATATGCTTTTAATGAAATCTTTTTGAACTTAGATAGAAGTGAAATATTTGCTCAAAACTGGACAGGTGCTGGTTTTCTTCGAAAAATAAATAAAAACTTAAAAGTTAAATTTGGATATTTTCAAATTAAACAAAATAGCAGAACTCTAAAAAGAGTTCGAGTTGGTGTACTTTTAAACACAGATTTCTTTTAAAATTATATATAATGTCTGAACCCATATTTACAAATGATGCCATTGTTTTTGGTGTTTTAATGATTTCTTTAGGATTTGTTTTTTACACAGAAAGTAAAACTTCTGGGTTTTGGTTCAAGTTTTATAAAATTGTGCCAGGTTTATTTATGGCATATTTTATTCCTGCAATTTTTACAACAATTGGTTTGATTTCTCCTGAATGGGAAACTACAAATTCAGTTGGCGAAACCGTTTCTGGAAAATCAGAATTATATTATGTTGCAAGTCGTTTTTTATTACCAGCAGCACTAGTTTTAATGACGTTAAGTATCGATTTAAAAGCCATTTTTAACCTTGGTTCTAAAGCCTTGATTATGTTTTTTACAGGAACTATTGGTATTGTTATTGGTGGTCCAATTGCCATTTTATTAATTTCAATTTTCTCGCCAGAAACAGTTGGTGGTGCAGATTTTGATGCTGTTTGGAGAGGACTTTCCACACTTGCAGGAAGTTGGATTGGTGGTGGTGCCAATCAAACTGCCATGTTAGAAATTTACAAGTTCAACCCTGCAAAATATGGTGCTATGGTTTTTGTTGATATTGTAATCGCTAATATTTGGATGGCAGTAATATTGATAGGAATAGGCAAAAAAGACAAAATCGATAAATGGCTTGGTGCAGATACTTCTGCAATCGAAGAATTAAAACAAAAAGTAATTCTTTTTTCTGATAAAGTAAAAAGAAACCCAAGTTTAACAGATTTAATGATTATGCTAGCCATTGCTTTTGGTACTGTTGGTTTTGGGCATTTTGCTTCAAAATATTTGGGCGCTTTTTTCAGTGATTTTGTTGCTTCGATTGCCTCTCAAACTTGGCGAAATATTTTCTCATTTTTAGGTTCAAGTTTTTTCTGGTTGATTAGTATTTCTACAATAGTTGCTATTATTTTATCATTTACAAAAGCTAAAAATTACGAAGGTGCAGGAGCCAGCAAATTAGGAAGCGTTTTTATTTACATTTTAGTTGCCACCATTGGTATGAAAATGGATTTATTAATGATTTTAGACAATGTTGGCTTAATTGCTATTGGGTTAGTTTGGATGTCGATCCACGCAGGTTTATTAATTTTGATTGCCAAATTAATTAAAGCTCCTTACTTCTTTTTAGCTGTGGGAAGTCAGGCAAATGTTGGTGGTGCAGCCTCTGCTCCTATTGTTGCACAAGCTTTTCATCCATCATTAGCCACTGTTGGTGTTTTATTAGCTGTTTTTGGGTATGCTATAGGAACCATTGGTGCAATTGCTTGTACTATTTTGATGGAATTATCAGCAACTTTATAAAAAAAATCAGCATATTTGCACTCGAAAAATAAACATCAAATGAAAAAAATTCTTGCAGTTTTAGCAATCTCTGTCTTATTATATGCTTGTTCCTCAAAAAAAGATGGAAATATGATTGTAGAAGGACAAATTAAAGGACTTAAAAAAGGAAAATTATATTTACAGAAAATGGTAGATACTGTTTTGGTGTCTGTAGATTCTGTTGCTTTATTAGGTACAGATACTTTTAGATTGACTGATAATGTAGACTCACCTGTTTTATATTATTTAACTTTTGATGGCAATACCACAGATAAAAGAATTCTTTTCTTTGGTGAAGCAGGAACTATTACCATTAATGATAAAGTAGAAGTATTTGGATTTAATCCAGAAATAAAAGGCTCAAAAAATCAAGAAATTTTAGATAAATATAACTTGGTTAGTAAAAAATTTCAAAGTCAACGTTTAGAATTTATCAAAAAAGATTTTGATGCAAAAAGGGCAAACGACAAAGACTTAATTCAAAAACTTGAAGAAGATTACAAAAGAATGGTAAGAAGAAGAGTTTTATACACTACGAATTTTGCACTTTCAAATGCAGATACAGAGGTTGCACCTTATATTGCTTTAACAGAAATGTATGATGCAAGTTTACAAATGTTAGATACAGTAAACAATAAATTATCTCCTAGAGTAAAAGATTCTGAGTATGGAAAGCGCTTTCAGGAATATTTAGACAACATAAAAGCGAATCAAGAAAATTAGATTTCTTTTATTTTACAAACAAAAACGAGGAAGTAATTTTAAATTACTTCCTCGTTTTTTGTTTTTAAGATATTCATGTTACTAAACTGTAGTGCTTTAAATAACACTTAACTAAGTGAGAATCTTGATAAATAAGTTCTATAAAAAGTATCTTTAAAGTCAAAACAAAAAATGCGTAAAGTAGACTTTAACAAACTTTACAAATTATAATTATGAATACAATTTTTATAATGTACATCTATTTTAAAAAAAATATAATCCTACTTAATTACAAAACTTGAAATACAGATTACTAGGTTTATTCTAAAACAAAAAAACCGAACATTGCTGTTCGGTTTTTAAAACTAAAATTTAGTTACAATAACTTATACTTACTGCTTGATAAATTTAGCAGTTCCTGTTGTGTTACCAACATTGTATTTCACTAAATAAATACCAGATGATAAGTTAGATATGTTTATTGAAGTTTTTGTGTCATTTACATCTACACTCATTACTTTTTTACCTAAAACATTAAATATATCTGCATTCTGAATTGTTTCTTTAGCAGAAATATTTAATCTATCAGTTGCTGGATTTGGAAACATTGAGAATCCTAATAATTCATTACTTTCTGTATTAAGAGTAGAAGCTTTGTAAAAATAAATATTATCAAAATAACCCAGTTTTGTTCTTAAATCTGAAGAAGCACCAATTTTAAACTGAAAAAACGTAGTAACATCAAACCCTTTCCCAGCGAAAGTAGCTAAAGGAATATCTATACTTTGCCAAGAATCAAAAACTATAACCTCATCAACCACTTCAGAAGCATTACCTGCACTGCTAACAGTAGTTCCAAAACCATAAAAAGCCTCAGAATTTGCTCCACCAGTTCTAGATATCAAATCTAAATAAAATTGATGACCAAGTGAACCTGCTGCCTCACTACTAGGAATGAAATAATCAATATGAACCGTATCATAATCAGAAACATCTGTGGTAGTAATTCCTCCAGATGTAATTCCACCTCCCCAACCAATCGCAAGATTGATTTTAGCTACATTATTTACTGCTGAAGTTGCATCTAAATCTGGAAAAGTAGGTGTTGCACCAAAAAAATCATCAGCATTCCAGAAATTTGTAAATGTACCTGTGTCTGTTATATTATCTTGTAAAGCTAAATGAGTTCCATAAGTTGAAGGTGTTGGAGATGCATTTGGTAACGTAGCCACAATAGATACAGTATAAGTTTTAGTATCTGTACCATTTGATGCGGTTACAACTACAGTAGCATCACCTGGCACTGATGTTGCTTGATTTATAACTGCTGATGCTCCAGAGTTTGTTGTTGTGGCATCTGTAATACTTGGTGCAGTTGTTGTACCTATTTGAACTTCATAAGTATAAGAAGTAGTTGCAGCTGAAAAACCAGATATAGTTACTCCTTCAACTTTTAAATCGCTTAAAGTAGCATCTTTTAATGGATCAGCAGGTGGCTTTGAAAAGAACAAATTATCGATATAAATTTCATCTGTAGTTCCATTACCTCCATCAAATTTTAACTGTCTAATAGTACTTAAATCTGCATTTGGCCATTGAGACAAATCAATCTCTAAAGATTGCCATTCTCCTGGTTTTGCTGCAATACTTACTGCTTGTTCTCCACCAGCCCAAATTAGAGAAAAACCAACAGTTGCATTATTAGTCCAAATATCAATATGTGCCTTTTCAAATCCTACAAGATTTTGTCTATTATTGTCAAAATCTATACCTTGATAATTAAAGCTTGGTATTTTTATAGCCAAATCACCAGCAATAGCTGGAAATTCTACTCTACCAGAAGTCTCACCCCAATTAGGGTTTAAATTAGCGGCAATATCAGCATACACTTTTGTATTGGCATCTGTAGTTTGTGTAAAAATTGACACAACATTTGCTGCATCTCTAGCAGAAGGTGCATCAGGTGCTGTAGTTGGTGCTTGTGAAAACCCAATTGAAGTTATCAATAAGGCTAATAATAAAGTAATTTTTTTCATAATTATATATTTTAAGATTATTAAACAATATTAACCCTAATATACGCAATTTTATCATTTTATACCTCAACAAGAAACATACAACACATAAAATCTGGAGTTATTTTAATTAACTTTATTAAAAAAACCCGGTATATAAAGGTTTTTCAAATACATATATAAAATGTTAATTTTTAATCAATTAGAAGGTTTTTTTTTCTTGTATAGGTAATGTATGGTTGTAAAAAGAGATGTTGGGTTCTTTAAAAATGAAGTATTGTTTTATGGATAAAAAAACTCTATAAATAATATATCTATAGAGTTTTAAATAATATAAGTAGAGTGAAAAATCTAAAACTTCAATTTTTCATGTTTATCCCAAAGTCCCCAATAAGCACCAACAACACCTTCTGCTCCAACTTTCCAAGATTCATCAAAAGATGAAAAATAAAATATCTCTATATCATCTTTATTTGCCCAAGCTTGTGAATTGATAAAATATTTCATGGCGTTTTCTTCAGTAGAATGTGCGCCTCTTAAACTTTCTCCTTGACTTGGCCAGCCTGTTTCAGTAATAATTACTTTTTTTCCATGTCCAGCAGCACTTGCTTGACTAAACATATTTTGCATATGATTTAAAGAATGTTCTATACTACAACCTTCCCAATAAGGATAACAGTTTGACAAAATAACATCACAAGCTTCAGTAATATTTGGTCTGTGAGAAAACTCATAATACGCATCAACATAACCAACAGGAATGTCCATTCCTTTTAAAGCCTCTTTTACTCTGTATATATAAGCTAACAATTGTTCTTCTGTTAAATCTTTTCTGTACATTACCTCATTACCCACTGCAGCAATATCTACACACCCTTCTTTAGCTAATTGAATTAAACCTTCTATTTCTAGTTCGTTTTTATCCATATCATCACCTAACCAAGCACCAACCATGTTTTTTATTCCATGTTTTTTAGCCATTCTTGGTATGTGTTCATTCCCTTCTATACAAGAAAAAGAACGAATCCATTTTGTGTATGGTTTTAAAATTTTTACTCTTCTTTCTACTTGCTCCTCAGTAATTGTATCTCCTGGTTCTTGACCATCTTCGTACATACTAAAACAGATTCCATGCATTCCTTTTGCCAAAGTAGTATTCCAAAGTTTTGCTAAATCTTCAGTTTCCTCGTATTTAGTAAAATCTACTCCAACACTTTCGGTAAAATCTAGACTATTAGAATTAGATTCTAAATTTTTAGACGAAAATTTACGTTCTTCTCTATATGACATTATGTTTGGTTTTAATGTGTAATTCTAATATTATTAATTGTATTTCATTTTTTCATCTTTATCCCAAATACCCCATCTTGCTCCTAATTCTCCTTCTATTTTAACTTTCCAAGATTCATCAAAAGAAGAGAAATGAAACATCGTAATATTTTCATTTTGAGCCCATTCTTGGGTTTGAATAAAGTATTTCATAGCATTTAGCTTTGTAGGATCTGCTTTTTGAACTGCTTCACCTTGACTTGGCCAACCTGTTTCAGAAATAATAATTTCTTTACCTTTTGCTATTTTTTCTGTTATAGCGTATATCTGTCTTAATTGTAAGAGAGCATCTTCAATACTTGATCCTTCCCAAAAAGGATAACAGTTTGCTAGTATAATATCTGAAGCATCTACTAGATTAGGTCTTTTGGAGTATTCATAATAGGTGTCTACATAACAAACAGGAATGTTTAAACCTTCTAATTCCTTTTTAACCCTGTTGATGTATTCTATAATTTCTGCTTCAGATACATCTCCTCTTAGTAAAACTTCGTTACCAACAGCTGCAATATCTACAGCACCTAATTTTGCTAAACGAATTAAGCCTTCTATTTCTTTTTCGTTCCTATTTTTATCTTTTCCAATCCAAGCACCTACAATGGTTTTTAGTCCTTTTTGTTTTGCAATTTGAGGAATCAACTCGTTACCATTTGTACAAGAAAAAGAACGAATAGAAGTTGTATACGGTTTAATAATATCCATTCTTCTACTAATTTGAAGCTCACTCAAAACATCATTAGCATCTTGCCCTTCTGTATAAGGACTAAAGCACAAACCTTTTAAACCATTATGTAAAGTTTTAGAAAATAAGTTTGCAATTCCTTTTTCTGATAGGTTCGAAAAATCAATACTTTTATAGTCACTTAAAGGGATGTCTAAACCTAATGCCGCTAAATTTCCTGCTCCATAACCTGATGATGTTTTAGGAGCATTTTTAAGAATTTTTCTTTTTACTAATTCTGCGCTAATTTCTAAAGATCGTTCTTCTGTTAAGTTATACCCTCTCATAATCAACATGGCTCCAAGAGTTCCCAAAATTGGCAAGCCTGAATAGAATAAACGAATACCTGTAATTGAAGCTTCAGAATTTACGGTATCTGGCACAAAACCAACTAAAGTCATAATTGCACCTGTCAACAAACCAGCAATTGCAAAACCAAATTTAACCATCCACCAATAAATTGCTCCGAAAACTCCTTCTCTTCGTTTTCCTGTGTTTAATTCATCAATATCAATTACATCAGAAGTCATTGACATCATTAAGGTAAATAAACTCCCAATACCAAAAGAGAAAAAAGGCAATGCAAACAAAAATAAATAAGGTTTTCCTGGAACAAATAAAAACCAAAGCATTATATATCCTAGTACAGAAATTCCTTGAGAAATCATAAAAGCTTTCTTTTTACCAACGGTTCCTGATAATTTTGCTACGATAGGTATTACTAAAAAAGTAGTTGATAATGCACCAATACTTCCTAATAATGTTGGCCAAAGACCAGCTGCACCAGCATCTCCATTAAAAAGATAATAAACAACTATAAAAAATGAAAAACCGGCAACTACGTTAAAAGCATTGTAGATTAAAAATGTTGAGAAACACAATTTTCTAAATTGTTCAATTTTAAAAGCTTCTTTAAAATTTTCTATGATTTCTTTTAAGCTTCCTCCTATTGTTTTTAATGTTAAAGGCGTTAGAGTATCATCATCTATAGTCGATTTACTTTTAATAAAAAAAGCTGGTATCATTGCACAAACAGCAAAAATAACACCCACCCAAATCCCTAAAGTTCTAGTTGTTTCTGTGGTATCTCCAAACCAAGAATCATCATACATAACCACCCAAAACCAAGGTGCAATAACCCAAGCCCACTGACCAATCCATTGTGCAGTTGCCATAATATTTGTTCGTTCATGAAAATCATCACTCATTTCATAACCCATGGCAACATAAGGAACAGAAAAAATAGTTAATCCTAAATAAAAAACTAAAGACCAGATTAAAAAATAGGTGAAATTATAACTCACACCATCTACCACATACAATTGCCATAGTAATGAAAATGAAATACCCATTATTAAAGCTCCTAGTAAAACATATTGTCTTCTTCTACCCCAAATAGATCTTGTATTATCGGATATAAAACCCATGATTGGATCTGTAATTGAATCGAAAATACGAGGAAGAAAAAATAAAATTCCCCACATCCAAGTTGGGAACTCGTAATTTTGAATTAAAACAACCATAAAAATTCCCAAAGCAGCTGGAAACATTTGATTTGCCAACATTCCTAATCCAAAAGCAATTTTTTGTCCCATAGGCACTTTACCTGATTTCGTTTGATTGTTACTCATAATTTTATGATTAAGTTTTGTTGATTAGTTTTTAATTACAAGAGTCTGAATTGCTTGTCCTTGAATTGGTATTGTTACATGTTTATCCTTTAAAGATAAATTGATATTTTTAGAAGTTTTTCCTTCATTAAATACAACAACTGCAATGGTTCCATCTTGGTTTTCTGCTGCAGTTACCATCAAATCATTATCAGAGTTTTCTAGGTTGATAATTGATGCTTCTGGTCTTATAAATCTACTAAAGTGCGATAATGTATAATAAATTGGTGTAAAATAAACCTCGTCATTTTCTTCATCAACAATAATTGGAGCCACACACCAGTTTTTAAACCAATTTGGTCCTCCTTGTTTGTTTAAAACCATATTCCAATCTATCCAACCATCTACATAATTGTTTAAACAACCAATAATATCTCTTGCATATCTGTTTACAGGTGCATATTTTGGGTGTAAATGTTTGTCTTTTTCTGGAGCCCAATCCCAACCCCAATCTGTTGCTTCTTTTTTCCAATACCATGCATCATCTTTCCATTTTGGAATTTCTGAATCCACACAAGCTTCTGACTGAATTAAGTGTTTATTAGGTGCTTTGTTATGCGCATATTGCAATTCCTCTGGAAAAATTTCATACGTACTTGCATACCAATGAATAGCTGTTCCATCAAAATATTTTGATGTTTCCTCATTTTTATATTGAGAATCTATCCATTCTTTTAAATGTTCTCTATTTTGATCATAACCTAAAATTTTTGCTTCTGGATGTGTTTTTTCTAATTGTGGCCCCAAATGGTTTTGCACAAAATTTGTCATTTCATCTGGTGTATAATGCATGGATTCCCAGTTATTTCCATTTCCAAGAGGTTCGTTTTCTACTGTAAAACCCCAAATATCAATTCCTTCATTTTTATATGCTTCTGCATATTTCGAGAAAAATAACGCCCAAGTATCATAATATTCAGGTAATAATTTACCTCCAACCCATTCTTTGTTATCTTTCATCCAAGGAGAAGCTGTCCAAGGAGAAGACAAAATTTTAAAACCATCTTTAGATACTTTCATAGCATCTTTTATAAACGGAATTATATCGTCTTTATCTTCTTTAATTGAAAAATGTTCTAATTCTTTATCATCTTCAATTGGCGCATACGAATACTGACTTAATGAAAAATCAGAAGAATTCATGTGAGTTCTTGTTAAAGAGTATTTTGCGCCACTTTCACCAAAATAAGCTTCAATAATGGAGTCTCTATTTTTTTTGCTAATTTTGTTTAACAAATACGCAGAAGATTCTGTAAACGAACCTCCAAAACCTGTTATGGTTTGTCTTTTTTCTGCAGGTAATAATGTTATTTGAACTAACCCATCTTGATTTTTATCCGAAGAAAAATTAGTTACCTTGGTTAAATTATTTCCACTTGCAGAAGTTTCGTAGACATCTACTTTTAAAGTATTGTTTTTTGTGTTACAACTCATAATAATTACGAATAAACTAAAAACTAAAAATTTAATTGTTCTCATTATTTATATTTTTTATCCTAAAACCTTAAATATTTAAAGTTTGTTTTTCAACTTATCTTGGGTATTCTGTATTTGGTACTAAAACTGTTTTCATTAAAGCATCTTTATCTCCTTTAAAAGTTTTGGTAATGGATTTACCTCCTCTTTTTAAACCTTTAAAAGTTCCATTATCAACCAAATCCCAAAGTGGATATTTTGCTTCGCCTTTTAAAGTGAATAATCCAAAGTGATTTTCTGAACCTTCTGGATTTCCTGCATCTTTCCATTGTTCGTCAAAAGCTTCAAAATAGAAACAGGAAATACCTGATTCTTTTGTCCATTCTCTTAAATGTTTATAATACAAACCTTGCTTATATTCGTCACTTGCTCTCGAGCCTGGTTCTCCATATTGTCCATCAGAAATAGATGCCCAACCAGTTTCACCAATATGAATTGTTTTGGTTGAATCGATACTTTTTACATAATTAGACACATTTTTATATTGTGTTTTTGCAAAATTCAAAGAGCGAATCATGGCAAAATCTATTTTTTCTTGGTCAGATAATCCTTGTTCATGAGCTGGAACTCCCCAAAATTCTGAATTATAATGTGTGTTATGATACGCATACGTGTGCATAGAAACATAATCTACAGCTTTAATTAAATCTTCTAAATCTTTAACTCTATAACTTGGGTCTCCTCCACCCCAAGAAGCAAAATCATCTGAACTTGTAATCCATAAGTCTTTAGACAACTTGCCTTCTTTTTTAAGATTTTGCAAATGATTTACCCATTTTAAAATTACATTTGGACGCACAAAATAACTTTCTGCCCAACGAATCATGGCTTCGTTTCCTACAGCAATTACCTTTACAATGTCTGGATATTTGTTTGCCAAAGCAACTGCTCTTTCTATTTCTCCTTTATTTTGTGGGCTTTCAATATCGTGATTTGGAGCTTTGTTGGTCCAAGCATTTAAACAATCTATCCAAGCACCCAGCATTACGTACATTTCAAAAGTTTCGTCTTCTTTCTTTAATTGGTGAATGGCTTCTAAAACATTTTTTGCATGAGGTAATTTTGGTTGTACATTATAAGTTCTAATAATTCTGATACCCATGGCATGCATCAATTTTAAATCTTCTTTTAATTGAGCAATCGTAGGTTGTGCTTCTCTTGATTTTTCTCTGTAACCTCCATAAGAAATTGCTACATATTCTGGATTCCCAAGAATATCTTTTGCTGTTAATGCTTTCTTCATTATTGTCTTTTCTGCTGTTTTATTTTCTTTATTTGAGTTACATCCAACGCAAATTATCAATACTAAAAGAATTACTATATTTTTTATTGTTGATGTCATTTTGCGAATGTTTTTAATATTTTTATATTTTTTTATATGATAAACCAAATCCAAAAGGAAATAATGGTTTTATTGAATTATCCCAAAAATTAGGGCCATATTTTCCTTTATAATCTTCCACTGATGTTGGCCAAGAATGTGGTAATTTTCCTTTAAAATTATAATCGCCAAAAAGTACTTCTGCTACTCCATCTCCTTCTGAACCTACTAACCAAGCTGCTACAAAAGCATCTGATTTTTCGATTTGATCTGTTACCACCAAAGGTCTTCCTGAAACTAAAATTACAATCGTTTTTACGCCTTTTTCTTGGTATGTTTTTATGTATTGTTGATGTGCTGTTGTCAGCATTAATTCCAGTTGATTCGATTCGTGACCAATATCTCCAAAAAATTCTGCATACGGATTTTCGCCAACTACAATAATGGCTACATCTGCATCAAATTGTTTTTTTGTTGCGTCTTTATCATACACAACTTCGCCTTTTGCCTGTTTTTTAATTCCGTCTAAAATAGTAGTTGCTCCTTTGTAATTTCCTTTAGTTCCTTGCCAATGAATCGTCCAACCACCAGATTGTAAACCAGCTGAATTTGCGTGTTCACCAACCACAACAATCTTTTTTGTTTCTTTTGATAAAGGCAAAATTTGTGCATCATTCTTTAACAAAACTAAAGATTCTCTCACTGCTTGTTTCGCAATTTCCCTGTGTTTTTTCGAGCCAATTTCTTTGATCAAACTTGCATCTGGAAAAGGATTTTCAAACAAACCCAATCTAAATTTCTGACGTAAAATTCGTCTTACAGCATCATCAATTCTGGCTAATTTTACAGATGCATCTTCAACTCCCGCTTTTAAACCTTTTTGAAAACTATCTAAATCGCCATCAACAGCCATTACAACATCTATTCCTGCATTTACAACCTCATTTCCATTGAAACGTGAATAGGCTTTCCAGTCAGAAACAACAATTCCATCGAAATTCATTCCAACCTTTAACGTATCCGTTATTAATGCTTTGTGATTATGCATTGAAGTACCTGTAATTGAGTTGAATGAAGACATGACTGCTCCAACATTTTCTTTTACAGCAACTTTATAAGGAGCTAATAGTCGTTCTTGTATTTCTTTGGCTGATAAAGAAGTTTCTCCTCCTTCAACTCCAAAATCTGTGGAACCATCACCCACAAAATGTTTGGCAGTTGCCATGACTGTTTTTGAGTCTGATAAATTTCCTTGATGCCCTTTTATAGAAGCTTTAGTTAACTTTTCTGTTAATGCTGTGCTTTCTGAAAACGCTTCATAAACACGTCCCCATTTTTCATTATAAGGAATGGCTATACAAGGTGAAAACACCCAATTAAAACCTGTTGCTGCACTTTCTAACGCCGTAATTTTTGCGATTTCTTCAACCAAATCTGCATTTTGAGTTGCACCCAAACCAATATTATGAGGAAAAATTGTTGCACCTTCAAAAGTATTTTGTCCATGAACAGCATCCACAGCAAATAATAAAGGAATGCCCAATCTTGAACTTAAAGCTTTCTTTTGTAATGCTGTAAACCTTTTTTGCCAATCTAAAGCCGTTTTTCCTGGAGTTGGCCCTTCTGTATGAATAATTGAACCTATAAATTTTTCAGAAACATGAACATCAGCATTTTCTTCAAAATGCCTAATCTGAGACATTTGTCCGATTTTCTCTTCTAAAGTCATTAACTTTAGAAGAGAATCTATCTTTTGTTCTATTTGAGTTTCTTTACTTGTGTTCATTTTGGTTTTACAGGAAAAAATCAACAATAAAAAACAACCAATTACAAATTTGAAATCGCTGTTTTTCATCAATCTTATTTTATAATTGAAACTTTTATATGCTTTATTTTGTCAGTTCTATCAAATAATAATGAACTAGTTGTTTTGTCTAATTCTAACGTATCTAAACTTTTTGTTGAGCCATCGTTAAAAACAATCGCTACATTTTCAGTTTCTGATAACTTATAAATTACTGGAACTTGACAGTATGTAAAACACAATTGATTTTTATCGATATTCAATGTTTGTTTATCACCTGAAACAGTTACATATTCAAATACTTGTGCTTTTTCTAAAAACTCCGATTTTTTTAATAAACGAGGTTTAAAAATAACTTTACTATTTTTTACAAAAACACCTAGTTCACCAAATCTACACACCAAATCTTCTTTCACTTGACCTGTCATTCCTGGTTGTTGTGCTCCTTTTCCTGCTGGTGTGTGAGAATACGCATCTGTTGGAAAAGCTCCATATAATTTTGGAGATTTATGAACGCCAACTCCTGCATTTATTTCGTAATAATGATCAAATAATCGACCAATAATTTCGTCGCTTTCGTTTGTATTTACTGCTAACAAGCAATTCTCTTGAACTGCCACTAGTAATTTAGAAACCATGTGCCAATAAATAGACCCTAAACCTTCATACCCAAAGAAAGTTCCTGAACGA
Source organism: Polaribacter sp. Hel_I_88 (assembly GCF_000687935.1). NCBI lineage: Bacteria > Pseudomonadati > Bacteroidota > Flavobacteriia > Flavobacteriales > Flavobacteriaceae > Polaribacter > Polaribacter sp. Hel_I_88. Next base: position 3,878,881 of record NZ_JHZZ01000001.1, read on the forward strand.
CCTGTAAAAGATTTATGGTCAAAAATATCTTCGAAAATTGCTAACACTTTTTTGGTGTCTTTTTCAACCAACAATTTATAATCATCAGAAAGATTTTGTAATGCTTTTTTAACGCTTTCTGCATTGTTAAAGTTTCCATTAAAATGATAATTTCCTAAAACATCTTTTTCTACTAATTGTTTGTTGTTATCTGCAACTAACTTTTGTAATAATTCAGAACTTTCAACTTGCTCAGAAGCAATGTTATTTTTATCTGTAAATCTTGGTAAGTTTTTATTCGGATATAAAATATAACTGTATTGATCTGGTCTAAACAAAGCTGAGGCTTTTAAACCATCTAGTAAAGCTAACGCTTGTTTTGGCGTTAAATAACCAGAACTTAATGCAGAAACTTGCCCTTCTAACATTTCTGATAAATAAGAAATAGAAACTTCATCCTTATTTTCAATCGTCATTAAATTATACGCATGATACATATTATCCGAACGTTTATTCGCTCTAATACTATGTTCTAAATAATTTTTAGTGATGGCAAAAAAGTGTAATAAGGCCGTTTTAGAAACTGCTGATTTTTTTGTTGAAAATCCGTTTTTATAGATAAATTCTCTATACTCACTTGCAGGTTTCCCTAAACCATCTAAAACTCTTTTGCGTTCGTTATTGGTAACATTTCTTGATAAAATAGTTGCATTGGCATCCAATGTTTTTAAAATATCGTTGAATAAAGAAGCAACTTCATCAGAAATTTCGATGTTATTTACCTCCGCATTTTCTACAACACCTTCAAAGAAATTGATGAATCTTCGCAAATAATATAAGGTTACCATAGAAACGCCATTCCCAACCAAAGCGTTGTTGGCGTCATTCCATTCTGGTCTTTGTGTGTTTAACCAAATTCCTCCTTCTGGAATAAAGTTAGATACTTTTGCTAAAACAGTTACAAGTAATTTTTCAATTAAATTTACTTTATAAGGCTTGTTATTTTTATCTCTTAACAAAGAACCATCAGCACCAATTTTTGCTCTTCTTTCTTCGATTTTTGCTTGTAATTGATGATCAAAATCAATCGTGTCTTTTGAGTTTTTTAAAATATCCTCATAACTTTTTATTTTATAAGGCACGTTTGCGTATACAAAAATATCATCATTAAATAACTCAGCTAATTTAGCTGGATAATGTTTTTCGATAAACTCTAAAAACTTTAATAAATAGATAATTTGATGATCTCCCCAATAACCAATATAACTCCAAGGATCATGTTCTTCAATTACTTCCCAATCAAAACCATCTTTGGTAACTCTGTAAGGATTGTAGCCTTCAAAAGTAGTTGCGTTTAAGAATTTATGAATCATACTCTCAATAAATTGAGGATATGAATGCGCTAAAACTTCCCAATTCTGAAAAATATCTCTCCAGTTTCCTTCGTAATCTAAAATTTTAGAACCGTCAATTTCACTTTTTGTGTTGATAGAAAACTTGTTCCAAGGTCTACTTGGATCTCCATGTCTTCTACTAAATTTTAAGGGTAAATATTCTAAACACAAACGTTTAAAATCTTTATTAGCATCCTTATCTGCTAACTCTTTGATAAAATCTAACGTAAATTCTTTGGGTAAGTTTTGTAATAACTCTTTTTTATCTGCAAATAATTGTTTGTTTGCTTTTGACAAATAGGTTACAAAATCATCTTTTTCAATGGTATAATTGTCATCAAAAATACCACCTCTCATAATATTAAAAAGTGTATTTGAAAAATGTCTTGTGTTGATTAATTTATCATTCGATAATTGTAAACCATCAGAAGACGCTACCAATTCAATTAGTTTTTCGGTTCCAATTTCGATACTTTTATTCAGCTTTTCTTCTAAATTATCGTTGTTTTTTATCATTTCTGATAAACGTGCAACATCAGAAACTGTTTGATTTACGTTGGCAATTTGTAACCAAGATTTTTCTTTTTGAGCAGCTAAATGTATATCTGCATTTAAAAGATAAGCTCCTTTTTCTGCCTTTACATCTACTTCCTGTTCTAAATCTATTCCTCTTCTAAAATTATTAATTTGGGTAGAAGACAATAAATAAATTGGATTTTCCAAACCTAAAGACCAGACTAAATTGGCTTTTAAAGCTTCACTTGGCTCAGCTTTATCAACAATAATAGCACTTAACGCATAAATACCTAAACCTGAATCTTCTTCTAATTCACATTTTTTATAAGCATCTACCAAATTACTACGAATTCCTTGAATGTCTGAACCCACTCCATAAGGCAACAAATCTTGAAAACCATCTAACAGAGAAATTTCTAAATTTTCATCAGCATTATTTATTAATGTTGCTTTTCTAACAAAACCAAACTCATCACTTGAATTCCATTCATATGTAAAAGTGATGTTTAAATCTTCATTTACTTCTTCAAAAATAATTTTGTTTCCGTAAATGTTTTTGTATAAATTTCTTTTGATGTTGTAAATCCCTGCTTGTCTTTCAGAAAATGGTTCCCATAAATGGGTTTTATCATCTTTGGTAATTCTAAAGATGGACTTACAACCTGTAGTTTCTGCTAATGCTGTAATTTTATCATCTGTATAATAAGGAAAAAGTGAATATTCTGCGTTTTTTCTACCAGCAGTTAAACCTCCATTACTAGAGATAAACATCCAATGATTGGAATCAGATACAATCGTCATAAAAAAAGGACGCATTGTGTGGCTGTTTGATATCTTGTAAAAAGATTCGTTATTTAGGGTTACTAATTCTCCTTTAACCTCTACAGTTGGGTTCTTTGCAATATTGTTACTCATTATAAAATAATTCTAAAACATACCTTTGGGTATGAAAAACAATGTTTTTATTTTTAAATTTTTATGTACTTGAAAGCTATACTTCCAAATAGATAGTATTTCAATTCAATTAGATTAATAACTCTTACTTAAAAGTATCATTTCTTAACCTCTTATTTTTATTGTTGTATTATATCATCAAAATAATACACATTACCATTACAGACTGCACCTCTGTTAAAATATATAATCATATTTTGATATGTACCCGTGTTTACATTAGAAAAATCGAAAGTTAATTCTTGCCATTTGCCTATTTCTGTAATACTTGCTACTCTTTCTTGAAAAGGATTTACGTTTGGAAAAGGTTGAAACTCTAAACGTAAAGTAACATCCGTTAGTTCTGTTGCTGCAAGTACTTTTATTTTAAAAACTTTATTAGTAGCTGTTGCAAAATTTAAAGGCACTTTTAACAAAGTTCCTGCACCTGCAAAATCTGCACAGCCAGTAGATCTTGTATATGCAAAAACGTTACAGCTTGAGTTTACAGCATCTAAAGTTGGGTTGGTTACAATATTACCACCAATATTACCAAACGCGCCAAAAGCAGCATCTCCGTTTGCGTTTAAAAACGTCCAATTTAAATTGCCATTTGCTGGGTTTATATTTTCTGAAGTTTCATCTACACAACCATCAATAATAATCGAATCTTGAAAAACACTTGTTTCACCAGAATCATTTTTTGCAGTTAATGTTATTGTATAACTCCCATTTACATATGTTTTTACAGGGTTTATTAAGGTTGATGTTGTACCATCTCCAAAATCCCAAACATAAGAAGTTGCATTTTCTGAAATATTGATAAAAGTTATCGTTTTTTTATTTTGAGTTCTTGTAAATCTAGATAACAAGGTTTGATCTACTGTTGTTGTATTATCATCTTCATTACAAGATATTACTACTAAAAGTGATACAATTAATAACGAAAAGATGCTTATTTTTTGAATTAAATTTTTCATACTTTTTTTTTAATTATAAACTCTAACATAATCTACTAACATTCTTTGAGGAAAAATGGTGTTTTCATTTGGTGAACCTGGCAAATTACCACCAACAGCCACGTTTAAAATAATATGAAAAGGTCTATTAAAAACCCATTCTCCAGAACCATTTGTTTCTTCAGAAACATCAGCAGGTGTTAAGGATTGATATAAATCTCCATCTACATACCAGTTGATTGAATTTGGACTCCATTCCACTCCAAAAATATGAAAGCCATTATCAAATCTATCATTTGCAATTTCATACTGTTTGGTGATAGAATTTGCTCCAGAAAATCCTGGTCCATGTATAGTTCCAAAAACAGTGGTAGGTTCATCACCAAGATATTCCATAATATCAATTTCACCAATTTGAGGCCAAACTAAGGATCCATTTTCATCATCACCTAAAAGCCAAAATGCTGGAAAAATACCTTTTCCTGTTGGAAGCTTTATTCTAGCCTCAAAACGTCCATATTTTTGATCTAACTTTCCTTTTGTAGTAATTCTTGCAGATGTGTACGATTTTCCTTCAAAATTTTCTTGTTGTGCTGTGATAATTAAAACACCATTTTGTACAGTAACATTTTCTGTTCTAGCTGTATAATTTTGTAGTTCGTTGTTTCCCCAACCTGGAATTCCTTGTGCAGTTCCATCGCCTGTTAAAAGGTTCCAATTTGCAGCATCTGGAGATCCATCTGTATCAAATTCGTCTTGCCAAACCAAGTTATTTAGTGTTGCTACAGTTTGCGTTTCATCTGTATCGCAACTTGTAAAACCTAGTACACTAAAACAACATAAAGTTAATAGTTGTAATTTTCTTTTATATATATTTTTCATTTTTTCTGATTTTATCTTCTTAATTTGTATAAAAATACACGTTATCTACCCAAATATTAGATACTGTATTGTCTGATATAAAAAACAATTGTCCTAAGTTAGTTCTGCTATTAAAACCAGGAAAACTTGATAAAGGAATATCTAAACTAATCCAACCATTAGCATCTGCATTTCTTAAAGCAGTTGCATTTAAGGTAAAAGTTCCTCCAGAAGTAGTTCCTGAACCTGTACCACTTTCTAATTGAATTCTTATAAAATCACCATTATCGATATTTTCTCTTACATTAATATCGATATGCAACTTATTGGTTGCACTTACATCTATATTCGAAACAGTTTCATACATCCCTATACTTACAAAATTTAAAGAAGTATAATTGATAATATTATCTAAATCTCCATTGGCAAAAGGTGCTTTAATATCTACATTATTTGGATCAGATCCTGCACCACCTTCTGTAGTTTGAAAAGGAGCAAAAAAACCATTATAATGCCTTACAGGAACATTTGAATAAGCATCACTAAAAATAGATACCACATTATTTGTTGCTGCAGGAATTGGTGCGTGAGGAAAATCTCCTTGACCGTTTATAATTAAAGCTCCTGTTGCCATAACATTGGCAACTTCTGCAGTAACTTTTGCTGTTCCTTCTCCTGTTATGGGTGTTATGATTTCTCCAGCTTCATTTAATCTAAAATTACCTGTTACACTTGAATTATCCGTTTTAAAATCAAAATAATTTGGTGAAATTGTAATTGTTTGTGAGTTACCTGTTGGTAAACTATAAATAGCGCCTAAACCTGTAACTCTTTGATTAACTCCTGTAAAAACATTTACGTTAACTTCGTTGCCATTTTGAATAAAGTAATTCTGTAATTTTAAGGTTCCTAATTTTTCGAATTTAATTTCATCTATCCAAATCGTAAAACCTACACCATCTGTACTTGCTGTACCTGCAGAAAAAACGAACATACCTCGTTCTTGAGTTAATCTGCTTGCATCAGGAATTGGGATAATTACTTTTCTCCAATCTGTTGATAATTGTTTGTTTGCGATGCTAACTGGAAATTGATCTTCTAAAAAATCAGTTCCAAAACCTAATAAATCTACATTTGCTGTTGTGGAACCTTTCATCCAAAAGGTTAAAGCATCGTAACCAGATAAATCTCTACCTGCTCCTCGATCTCTAAAAATTCCACCAATAAATCCGCCATTTGGATCGTTAGGTGCTGGCACATCAATTCTTATAGAACTTGTTCCTTCGTAGGCAACATTATCATCGGTTCCAAAACCTTCAGTATTTGCGCCTCCAGCAGGATCAAAAGAGATAAAAAATTCATCTGTTAGACCTGCAGGAGCATCTGTAAAAACATTCGGATTTGTTTGAAATGTTGCTAAAACTGCTTCATCAGAAATTTCTCTTTCACAATTTGAAAATAGCAAAAGAAATAATCCCAATAAGAGTGTTGTTTTTAAGTACGTAAATTTTATTTTTTTCATTGTTTTCATTTTTTTATATTATAATGACAACTTATAGTATTGATTATTTGTAAAAATATATGTTATCTAAATAAACATTTCTCAAGGATGAAAAATTAATATTTTCATAGATAATTTGTCCCATATTATTTTTGTTTGCTAAAGTTAAAGGAAACTCAATAGTAATCCACTCATTAGCAACTATTTTAGATGACTTTCTTACAAATAATTGCTCTCTAGTATCATCTCCTCCACCATCTTTTTGATCAGGTCCAAAATCTACCACCGTTATTAAAAAATCGAAATTAGCAGGAACCTGCCCTGGAATGTACATATTTAAATGTAAATTAGACTTTACTGAAACATCTTGAGTAGGATTTGAAAACCTATTTCCTACAAAATTGAAGTTTGTATAATTTAAAATTTGATCTCCATTTATATTAAAATCCGCAGATAATGTTGTTTGAAAAGGTTGCCAATATCCGTTGTAAAAATCAATATTTACATTCTCATAATGATCACTAAAAATTGAAATAACATCTTCTGGATTTCTAGTTGGAGTTGGTGCTAATACAAAAGCTCCACTAGATTTAATTTCTAAAGAACCTGCAGCATCTAAAGTTCCAAGTTTTGCAGTTATGATTGACGTTCCATCAGAAATTACATTTACCAAACCATTTGCATCGATAGTTGCAACACTTGGGTTTGAGGATGAAAAATCGAAATAATTTGGCGATACAGATACAGTTTGATTGTTACCAGATGCTAAATTAAATGTTTGCGTTAAGCCTGCCACTTGAACATTAACTCCTATATAGGAATCCGTTATAATATTTTGTCCATTTTGAATTGCTGGTCTTGGCTGTGCAATTGTTCCTAATTTTTCAAATTTTAATTCATCAATCCAAAAAGAATAGCCATCACCATTTTCTGGACCTTCTGAAAACCACATCAATCCGCTTTCTTTCGTAAGTTTGGATGCTGTAGGAATAGGAATACTATATTTTACCCAATTTGTAGTTAATCTTAAACCATTAATATTGACTTGATATTTATTTTCGCCAAAATCTTGACCGAAACCAATTTCATTGATGGTTGCTGCTTTTGTAGATTTTGCCCAAAAAGTAAGTGCATCATAGCTCGATAAATCTCTTCCTCCATTATCATCTCTAAAAATTGCACCTGCATAAGCACCTTCAGGATCTCCTTCATTTGGCACATCAAAACGCATAGAAGCTGTTCCTTGATATTTTGTTTCTGTATCTACACTAAAAGCACTGAATTTAGAATCTAAATAAGGATAATAATCTAACCCTGCACTAAAACCATCGATAAAAACCTCTGGATTGGAAGAAAAAGTTGCTATTACAGCTTCATCAGAAATTTCTCTCTCGCAACTTGTTATCATTAAAAATAATACAACAAAAAGAAAAGTAACTTTAGAAGTTAAATATTTTATAGTTTTCATCTTTTATGGCGTTATTTTCCAATATTAATGTGGATATAAGTTCTAATTTCCCATTCTGAACCATTTGGAAAACCTACTGGACTTAAGATTGGAGCAGTTGCAAACTCTCCAGCAGTTTCGTTAGGAGAATATCTTGGTGAAAACTCATTTAACGATCTCCAAGTTCCTCTTAAACCAACCTTCGTATCTGGTAAAATAAACCAACTTGGTTTTCCTATGGATGTTGAAACATCTAACATTAATTGTAAAGGATATGTTAAGTTAAAATCTCTATGGTAATCAAAAGGTCCCCAGTCGTTCACTTTAACCATTCCAGTTATTTTCATTTTATTTAAGATCATTCTTAAATCGGCTCCACCTCTGTAAATAAGTCTTTCACTATCTCCATTTGCTTGCCCTGTTCCATAGTACAAATTAGCAATTAAGCCTAAATCTGGATGCACTTTAGACACAATTCTTGAATGTACTTCCCATAAATCTTGTGCTGGTGCAGATTGCTCGAATGGAAAGAAAGTACGATCTGCTAAGAAACCAATGGCTGCATCTTGTGTTGTTGGTAAACTTCTATATACAAATCCTAAATTCATGGCAAATTTTGCATCTTCTACCATATCATTATTAAATTCATACATATAGGTTGCTGGTGTAGGATCGAACGTAAAAAGGATTTCTCCTGCTGTCATTTCTCTATTTCCACCTCTTACAGCAAAAGGATCATCGATAACATTTCTTAATCTTCCTGGTGCATCACCTCCATTTGGCATGGCAGCAACTAATGGTTTTTGATATAAAAAGTTTGGAGCAATTTGAAATTTACCACCAAAATTATAAGCAATTCCACTTAAAAAATTTGTCATGTTTCCACTTCCAGAATCTTTTAATTTCCATCCTGTAAAAACTAAAGTTGGGTCTCCTCCTCCATTTGCAACTAACCCCATTACAGAACCTTGTGCATAAAAGTTAAAACCACCATCAGAAAAAGTTAATTTTGCTTTTCCTCCCCAATTATCTTTCGATTGAATTTTATCGTTTACAACTTGTCCGTTTTCATTTATATCTTGATATCTCCTACCATTTAAAGGACTACCACCCCACATTGCACCAAGTGTAATACCGACTTTACTTATTTTTCTTTCGATAGCAAAAGTTGCTCTTTCAGTTGGCAATGGAGGAATAACCCCAGATCTTGATTGCTCTGGATCTAAAATTCTACTTCCTGTTGCATCAATTCCACTTCCTTGTACAATATCTTTATGATAAATTGCTGATAAACCATAATTACCAACTTGTTTTTGATATTTTAAAAACACTGCTGGGTTTGCTCCCCAAAAAAGTTGTGGTCCAAATGCAGCTTTTAATCCTTCTAAAGCGCCTTTACCATCGACTTCTACACCTAAAATTTCTCCATTATAAATATCTAAATTTGGCCCATAATACGCTTCTGGATACAAGTTAAAGAAATCACCTTCATAACTCCAATGATAATGCCCAGTTCTATAAAAACCTCTCATATCAAAATCTTTGGCATTCCATTCAAATTCTGCATTATACACTCTTAAGCGATTATTATCTGTAATAGTTGTAACACCATTTGGAGTTTCTACTTGAATTGGTCTTCCTACGTTTTCGTAAAAAATATCATCAATTGGGTTTCCTGCAACGTTTCCTAAAATGTTAAAATTAACTTCGGCTTTCATATTTGCAGAAGGTTGCCCTTTTACACCCACATAATACGATTGCATGTGATCAAACCCACGTCTATCTGGAATAGTTTGTCCTGTTCCGTCTGAAAATTTTGGCGTTGTTAAAAGAGTACCTCCAGTATTAAAAGTTGTAAATTCTGCTCTTAAGTTACTTATTTGAATTTTTTCTGTACTTCCCATTGATGCTTTATCTCCTCTAGCTCTTAAAACAGCATCCATTAAGTTGATGTTTTGAAAATGATTTTCAACGGTTATAGGTGTACTTTCGAATACATTCAGTTCATGTGCCTCTTTTAAAGCGTAATATGCTGCTCTTGGGTACAAAGTGTATAGACCTCTAATATCTGTTTGTCCTTTTGCAGCAATTCCAAACCATTCCTCATTCATATTTTTGTCATTTGGAGCTGCTTGATCTCTGCTATATCCATTACTTGCCCAAGATGCTCTTGTATCGTGTACATCTGCATTTTCACGATCATCAAAACCAGCTTTGAACCATCCATCACTAGATTGGAATGTAAAACCACCAATAGAGTTTTCCGCTTTTCCTAAACCATAAGCATTTTCATATATTTCTCTCCAATTATTAACCATATAATAGGCTTGCATTAATTGATCTTCTTTATTGTCTTTTGCATTAAAGGCATCAGAACCAAACTCAGTAAATAAAATTGGCTTGTTAAATTCTTTATCAATTCTAGAAAACGCATCAGAAAACGATACTCCTCTATACATATTGGTTCCATAAATGTCTATATTTTTACATTCATCAGCAACAATATCTAAATATAATAAATCTCCATTACAAATACCAATTGGATGCGATGTATCTACTTTTTTCATTGCTAATGCAGCATCATTAAAAGTTTTATACATGGCTCTTGCCTCATTTCGTTTTGCAACATCATCATCATTAATAATAATACCTTCATCTGTTTCAGAACCTTCCCAAGTTAAATGGTAATTGTTTTCATTACCCAACATAAAAAGTAACAAACCAGGTGTATCTTTATATAAATTTAACATGCCTACTGCTTCATCAATAAGATGTTTACGAACCTTTGGATCTGAATACAGTGTTTTTGGATTATATACACCATCTATAGTAGTTCCATATGCACCAAATTGATGATTGATCATTGTATAGATTCCAAAATTCTCATAGATATACGTAATCCATTTTGGAGGCATACCAATATATGTTCTAATGGCATTTACACCCATATTTTGCCATAAAGGCATTTCTTCATCTAAACCAGCTTTGATAATATCGTCTGATTTTTCCCAGAATTTTGCATCTAAGACATTGTAGCCAATTGGCACATAATCCCAGTTAATTCCATTTACCATAAATGGTTTTCCGTCAACGGTTAGCATCATTCCTTTAGCATCATTTACAATAGATACTTTTTGGGATTGAGAATACATACTAAAAGTGAATAAGAAAAGTAACAATCTTAAAAAAATGTTCTTCATAATTTTCTTTTTTAAATTTAAGATTGTGCTTTGAGATCAAGGGAATAAAAAAGCAAAATCAATTATACTATTTGAATTGTTAGTGAATTATAAATTTAAAGATTTTTTTTTATCAAATTGACAAAAAAAACCTCAACAAAAAATATACATGATAATTTTTCATCTAAAACGTTGCTAATAGTGATATTTAGAGAAAATAAAAAGTGACTCGCAATTAACATTTTAAACAATGTTGTGGTATTGTATTGTAAAATTAGACCATGATGTGGTATATTTTTTAGTATATTTTTTTTGTTGTACTTAAAAATTGACCAAAAAAGTGTTTGATAATTATTTTTTAAATTAATTAAGTTGTCAGTTTTAATTCTAATATTCTCAAAAACAACTGTTCTTATATATTGCTGATGGTCAAACTTGAATACTTAAAATGGTTTAAGTATTAATTATTGTTGATTATTTATATTTTGTTGTGCAGTCTAGTTTCTATTATAAAGACTTTAAAATTATAAGCAATTAATCCTCTTTGTCCGTAAAAATTGATACAGACTAGCTACATCATTTAAAATAATAAAAAATAGTGATTAAAAGGAATACTATTGATTCTAAAATATATAGATACTTTTAAAATTCATCAGTATTTATGAGTAATTGAAACATACCTCAATTATTCAAATAAAATACTAACTGCAACAATTATAACTATAACAGCTTTTAAAACACAGGAAGTTACGAATAAAAAAACCAATAAAGGCAAAAAGTCTTTATTGGTTTTAAGTTATTTAGAAGTAATACTTATTTTACTCTACTCTATTTCAATTATAAACCACCAATCAAACTGGTTATTACCATCTGTAGTTTTTAACATTAATTCATTTGGGACATCTCTTGCAAAAATTTCATATTGAAAGTTACCTCCAGTATAATAACCTATAAAAGCATTAGAAGATAAATTAATAGTTTCTACACCTCCTGGAGCTGTTAATTGAAAAGAACCTGTATAGTCTGCATAGGCATAATTTTCAATATCGGCTCCGTTAACAGAACCTGCTGTATTTGGACCTAATCCATTTATTATTAATGGATCTCTCCCAAAAACATCTCCATTTGTAATGTGCATAAAAGTTCCATCAGAACTGAATACATATCTATCATCATACATACCAACACCCGCTTTTTCATCTGGACCAGCTCCAAAAAACTCTGATGGAATTGTTCCTCCAACTGGACCTAACCCAAAATGCTTATCTTTTGATGCTTTAATCTTCCAAGTTCTTGATGTTACTGCGTTTGGATTTGCTGGATCAAAATTAAATAGTTTTGATTTTAACTCTTCTGGAGCTGAATATGTTGCTAAAACATCTACTTGAATTGTTTTGCTAGAAGATACACCTGCAGTTCCTGAAGCTATTACAGTAACTGTATACGTATTTAAACCTAAATTGCTAAATATAATATCTTGCTCCCCAGTTAATGTTACATACTCTGTTGCTCCATAAACAAATTTAAATGACAATGCATTGTCTGCAGTTGCTGTAAATTTTACTTCTCCAGTACCATCTCCATTAGGGTTTGCTGCATCTGCTCCAGCAATTTCTGCTGTAATTTGTATGTTAGATGGCGTTATTATATCACCAAATGAATAATCATCTTCTTGACAGCTATACAAAGCAATCATTAAAGAAAATAGAATTATATAACTATTTTTTATGTTTTTCATTTTTATGTTTTTTTAAGAATTAACTTTTGTTTGATTCGTTATTTTAATTGATTGTTAATACAACATTATCAATATTAACTAATCCATTTTCTCCATTTAAATCAAATAAAACACGAGCGTCTGTAGCTCCGAAAGTATCTGAAGATAATGTTAGTGTATAATTTGTTCTTGTTGTTGTAATATCTACTGATTTTGAATCATTTGAAAAATCTCCTCCACTTAGCCCAATACCTCCAATAATAGATCTATCTACATCAGACCAAGCATCAAAAGTTAAAGTATAGGTATTACCTTGTACAATTTCTAATTTCTGACTTACATTAACAAGAAATGGCTCATTTGGATTTGCATTTGTAACATTTTCAGAATAATACGTATTTCCTCCAACTGTTACTACTGGTGCTGCACTATTATCATCTACACCCACTAACCAAGAGTCACTTCCGTTTTCAAAATCTCCATTGGTTAATAAATTATCTACTTGTAATTTTAAAGAAACATCATCTATATTCACTAAGCCATTATCTCCATTTAAATCAAATAGAACACGTGCATCAGCAGCTCCAAAAGAATCTGAAGATAATATTAATTCATATTGTGATTTTGTAGTTGTAATGTTTACTGATTTTGAATCATTTGAAAAATCTCCTCCACTCAATCCAATACCTCCAATAATAGATCTATTAGTATCTGACCAAGCATCAAAAGTTAAAACATAAGTATTTCCTTGAACAATGTTCAATTTTTGACTAACATTTACTAAAAATGGTTGAGTTGGGTTTGCTCCTGTTACATTTACAGAATAATAAGTATTTCCACCAACAGTTACAACTGGTGCAGAACTATTATCATCTACACCAACTAACCAAGAATCACTTCCGTTTTCGAAATCGCCATTGGTTAACAATCCACTATCAAAAGGGGCAGCTGCTGGTGCTTTATAAAAGTAAAAGTTATCAATATAAACTACGCCTGCAACACCATCTGAATCTATTAATAATTGTGTGATTTTTTCTTTATTAGATAAATTTCCTCCATCAAAAGCGGCCATATCTATTTCAATACTTTGCCAAGATCCGCCTTCTGTTGTTCCTAAAGAAACTTCTGCTTCTCCACCATCTACAGTGTTTACAATTTTTACAGACAAACCATTTGTTATTCCTTCTGGCACCCAATAATCAATGTGCATCATTTCCATTGAGGAAACACTAACACCTGTATCATAGTTGGTAACCATTCCTAAAAAATCTAAATTAGTAAGCTTCCAAACATTATTACCATCTATTGTAGTAGCTTCAAAATTTGTAGCTGACCAATCTGTTGGTAATTCATTTAGAGTTACGTTTGTATATTTATCACTAAAAATAGACACAACATCTGTTGCCTCTCTATTTCTAGGAGTTGGAGCTGCCACCAAAGGTGCTAAAATTTCTGTAACTTCAAAATCTTCTGTATATTCTGTAGTCGCTATTGCACCACCTTTTACAACTACTCTTGTTGTGTAAACCCCAGGGGTTTGATATTGATAATTAATAGTCTCACCAATATTTGCTGTTGCTGCAGGTTGATTAACACCTGTTTCTCCTGAATAAAACTCATACATTGTAGCAAAATCTGCTGTTGCTGTAATGTTTACTTGCTTTGATATTGCTGCATCATTCTCTAGAGTAACGACTACATTTTGTGGCGCTTTAAAAGAAACTACTAAAGGTTGTGTAACTTCGGTTTCATCCCCTTTTAAATTAGATGCAACAATTGTAACATTGTAAGAACCTTCTGCATAAATTTTCTTTGCATTTTCTCCAGGTAACAATGTTACTGAATCTGAATTATCTCCAAAAAGAACTTTAAAACCAGCAGCGCCTTCTGCTGTTGGTGTAATTGTAACTGCTCCTGTATTATCTTGAGTAATTTCGAAGGTAGCACTAACGTTTGTTGGCGGCAATATTGCATCTGTAAATGATGTATCTCTTAAATCTTCCTCACAAGCTATTACTAAAAATAGTAAGAAAAAGATTTTGTAAAAGTTTTTAATATTTTTCATTATAATATTTTTTATAAAATTTAGTAATTAGGATTTTGATCCCATCTATTTCCTGCTAATTGAATTTCTATAGCAGGTATTGGAAAAACTTCATGTTTACCAGTTTGAAAACCATCAATTTCTTGAGCAGCTCTTCCTGTTCTAACTAAATCGAAAAAACGATGCCCTTCACCTACCAATTCTACTCTTCTTTCATTTAATATATTATCATACAAAGTAGTACCTGTTGCTGTAATATTATTAGTTGCGTTTCCAAAAGCTCTGGTTCTTACTCTATTTAAATACGCCTGTGCTTTTGTATCGTTTGGTGTAGAACTTTTGTTAAAAGCTTCTGCAGCCATTAGCAACACATCTGCAAAACGAATAGCTCTGTAATTATTAGGGTTTGTTAAGTTCCTATCTCCCTGTGCTGAATTACTTCTTACTCTAGGAATATACTTTCTATTAAAATAACCTGTATGCTCATTTCCTGTTCCAAATGTTGCTCCTGTACTTGCTGCCCATGCATCAATATCTAAAATTGCAACATCTTTTCTTAAATCTCCAGCTTCGAAAGCATCTACAACTTCTTGAACTGGTACGTTAAAACTAAATCCTGATGAAAAATCTGGACCTGAATATGCTCTAACTCCATTAAAACCGACTGCTACATTACCTTCACTACATTGTAAGCAACCAAAACCAGCTCCTTGACCTTCAAAATATTGAACTTCAAAAACAGACTCTATATTATTTTCACCTACTTCTTCAAAAATTGTGTTATAATCTGAAACTAAGTCATAAGGACCATTTAAAATTAAATCGTCTAAAACAGCTGCTGACTCATTATATTTATTTTGATATAAATACGCTTTCCCTAATAAAGCTTGTGCAGCACCTTTTGTAACCCTACCTGGTTGAGACTGTATGTATGGAAGATTATTAGCAGCAAAAATTAAATCTGCTTCTATTTGCGCATATACCTCTGCTTTAGGTGTTCTATCAATTGTAAATTGTTCTCCAAATAAAATTCTTTTATCTACAGCTAATGGAACATCTCCAAACCATTTTACGAGTTCAAAATAATAATAAGCTCTTAAAAAAGTAGCTTCTGCAATTATTTGCTCTTTGCCTACAAAATCTGTTTTATCCTTAAATTCAAGAATATAATTTGCTCGGTTCACACCTGCAAACATCCAATTCCAAATATCTCTTAATTGAGCATTAAGAGGAGTATGAATCATGTCATCTACTTCCTGAATACCAAGAACGTCTGTCGCACTTTCTCCACCTGCTAAAGAGTTGTCTGAAGCTATTTCTCCTAACATTACATTTAAATAAGTAGATTGTAACAAATCGTAAGCACCAATAATTGCGTCTTCGTAATCTTCTTGTGTGTTAAAGAAATCTTCTGAATTGGTTGATGTTGGTTTTACATCAACAAAATCATCACTACAAGAAAAACTAAATCCGGCTACAAGTAGTAGTAAAGTATATATTTTTATGTTTATTTTTTTCATTATTTATTTTTTAAAAATTAACATTTATTCCTAATAAGAATGTTTGTGGACTTGGGTAAAAACCTTGATCTATTCCTCCACCAATTGGAGCTCCATTAGATGTTGTTGGATCATAACCTCTATAATTACTTATTGTAAATAAGTTGGTTGCAGAGACAAATAATCTTACTTTATCAAACTCTAATCTTTCTAAGGTTTTTTCTCCAACAGTATAACCAAATTGTACACTTTGTAATCTTAAGAAAGAACCATCTTCCACATAAAAATCTGAAAATAAATTGTTACTAGTTGCTCCTGTTGTAACTCTTGGAAAAGAATTGCTTGTTCCTTCACCTGTCCATCTATCTAAAAAATAAGCTGGTCTGTTTGTTAATGGTAAAGTTCTTTCATAATTTCTTACGATTTCGTTTCCTAAAGACGCAAATGCGTAGGCGTTAAAGTCGAATCTTTTGTAGTTGAAGGATAAATTTAATCCCATTGTTATGTCTGCAATCGGATCTCCAATATAGGTTCTATCATCAGGATCTATAACTCCATCTCCATTTGTATCTACAAATCTTAAATCTCCAGGTGCTGCATTTGCTTGTGTTGCATGTGCATTTACTTCTGTTTGATTTTGAAACAATCCATCTGTTTGGTATCCGTAAAAATATCCGATAGGAAAACCAGCTTCCATTCTTGATGGTGGTTCTTGACCAACTCCAAAACTTCCACCTTCTATTATTCCTGTTTGATTTCCAACAAAAGTAACTTCGTTATTCAGCTTTGTAAAGTTGTAGTTTACATTGTATCTAAAATCTTCAGAGATATTGTCTTTGTAACCCAAAGAGAATTCAAAACCTTTATTTACTACAGTTCCTGCATTAATTACTGGAACAGAAGAACCTGGAGCAGCAACTCCAATAATCCCTGATGTTTGTGCAGAAACTAATAAATCTTCAGTAGTTTTCTTAAAGTAATCCATAGTAAGGTTCACTTTATTAAAAAGCTCTAAATCTAAACCAAAGTTTAACGGAATTTGTTGCTCCCATTTAATTTCTGGGTTTGCGATTGGTCCAATTGCTAAACCTTGTGATAATTGATTATCAAATACATATTCTGCTTCACCATTTAGAATAGAAACAAATCTAAATCCAGGAATCCTATCATTACCGATAATACCATAACTTGCTCTTAATTTTAAGAAACTGATTGTTTCAGACTCCTTTAAAAAATCTTCTTCTGAAGCTACCCAACCTGCAGATGCTGTTGGAAAAAAACCAAATTTATTTTCAGGTCCAAAGTTTGAAGAACCATCTCTTCTTATAACTGCAGAAAATAAGTATTTCCCATCAAAAGCATATTGTAATCTAGCAAAATAAGATAACAAACGGCTATCGAATACTAAATTACTTCCATTATTATTATTTTTAAAAATTTCTAAACCGTTACCATTTTCAATTACACCATTTACACTCAAATCGTTTACAGTAGTTCCTATAGCATTGCTTGTTAAATTTCTTTCGAATCTACTAGTACTTTTAAATACAGAGGTACCAATCATGGCTTTTACATCATGCACATCATCATACACTCTTTCATATTTAGCGAAAGTATCAAAAGTATAATCAAAATAACTTTGTTTAAAATCAGAAAACGTTGCAACTTCGTTATTAAAAACATTTCCAATACCATAATTAGCAATTGGATTAAAGGTGTTTGAATTTACTAAAGAATAATTTGCTTGAAATCTAGTTTCTACTGAAAAGTAATCTAAAAAGTTATAATTTAAACCATAACTTCCTGAAATCTTGTTAATCCATGTTCTATTCTCTGCATTATCTATTTGTGCCAAAGGATTTGCAACTTCAATACCTGTACCAATAACTGGTGGTAGAGAAAAGTCTCCACTTGCATTTCTAACAGGTGTTGTTGGCGGCATGTTAACAGCATTAAACAAGATAGAACCTAATGTATTTTCTATAAGATTTCTTTTGTTTGTGTTTGTATATATTGTTGATGATGTAAACTTTAAATTATCTAAAATATCTGTGTTGTAATTAAATCTTAAATTACTTCTGTTAAAGTTCGCTTTATCTCCACCTACAATTCCATCTTGACTTAAAACTGCCAAACCAAAAGAATAGGTAGATTTTTCTGTTCCTTTGTTTAAAGTATAATCAATATTAAATGTTGGTGCGTTTTCAAAAACTCTACCTTGCCAATCAGTACCTTGTCCAAGTCCGCTAATATTTGAAAATGGTAAAACTTCACCATTTGCTGCAAAAGCTTCATTTGCTAGCAAAGCATATTCAGTTGCATTCAACATAGGAATTTCTCTTGTAGTTTGTTGAAAACCATACTGCATATTTAAAATCGATTTAAAATCTGAGTTTTTTCTACCTGTTTTAGTAGTTACTAAAATAACCCCATTTGCTGCACGTACTCCATAAATACCAGCAGAAGCATCTTTTAAGATGTTTATAGACTCAATATCTGATGGATTTACAACACTTAAATCCTCAATAACTCTACCATCTAATAAAATTAAAGGTCTGCTATCGCCATTTGTAGAAACACCTCTAATTCTTATATTAGAAGCTGCTCCTGGTGACCCAGAATTTTGTGTAATATTTACACCTGCAACTTGCCCTTGTAAAGCTTGCTCTATCCTTGTTGGTTTTAAATCGTCTATAGTTGCACTAGAGACTACTGCAACTGCACCAGTAACTTCCTTTTTTTTCTGTGTACCATACCCGATTACAACAATTTCATCTAAAGCTTCTGTAGATTGCTCTAAAGAAACATTAATTGTTTCTGTATCTACTACAACTTCCTTTTTCTTATATCCTAAATAATTAAAGACCAAAACTGATCCTTTTGCAATTTTAGAAAAACTGTATAAACCATCAAAATCTGTTTCTGTACCAGAAATGGTTCCTTTAATACTAATACTTACTCCTGGTAAAACCTCTCCAGAAAGGGCATCTTTAACAACTCCATTTACATTTATTGTTTGAGCACTGGCTAAAACCGTAAAGAATGTAAATAACAGTAATGTGATTTTTTTTCTCATAAAAAAAAGTTTAAATTTTGATTCATTCACAAAAATAACGCTTCTTATTTATTAAAATCACAATAAAAGCCACAATAAAAAACATACAAAAGAAAATAAGTGCACAAACCCTTACAAACACTACTGTTAAGGAAAGCTTAAAAAAAACTAAAAAACACAATGTTGTGGTATTGTATAGGTTTTTTTTGGGGTGATTTATATTTTATATTTCTAAAATATAATTTGTTAAGTTCTCATCATGAGGCAAATCCATTTTTTTTCGGAGCCTATAACGTTTTACTTCTACGCTTCTAGGTGAGATATTTAAAAGCGGTGCTATTTCTTTAGATGCTAGGTTTAATCGAAGATAAGCACACAATCTTAAATCGTTTGGAGTTAGTTCTGGGTGCTTACTTTTTATCTTTTTCAAGAATTTTTTATCAGCATTGTTAAAAGCTTCTTGAAACATTTTCCAGTCGTCTGTATTGTTTAGGTTTTTATCAATTATTTTTACAACCTTATCAATACTGGATTTTCCTTTTGATGTTAGCTCTGTTTTTATAGTATTTAAGAATTCGTTTTTCTTAATTATACTCATAGTTGAAGTAGCTAATTCCCTATTTTTACTTTCAATATCGCTCCTTAACTTATCATTATTTAGTTTGATGATTTTTTGGGAGCTTTCTAGTTCTTTTAAGGCTAATTTTCTTTGTGTTTTCTCTAACAATTCTTGTCTTTGCCTTTTATAATAAGCCTTAGAGGCAATGTGTAAAGCATAAAACAATACCATAAAAAAGATGATGTAAATACCAATAAAAACATTTGAAACATACCAAGGTTTGGATATTGTAAAAGAATATTCAGCAATATTTTCACTTAATTTATTATCAATGGAAGCCCTAACTTTAAAAGTATAATCACCAAAAGGTAAATTCTCAAACAGGAGGGAATTATTTTTAGAAAGTTTACTCCATTTAGAGTTTAATCCTTCCAATAAATATTGGTATTGTATTGATGAAGTTTTATTGTAATTGGTTACACTATAAGAAAACTCAAAGTTATTTTCTAAATTCGTAAAAACTTTAGGCTCCAGTAAACTTACCTTTTTTTGTGCCTTGTCAGTCTCATTGTTATAGATTCTGTTAATTTGTATTACAAAATCTTTAGGTTCTATAATTTTATTTAAATCAAGCGTTAAATAACCATCAGAAGTACCTATTAAATACTTTTTATCCTCTAAAAAAATCATATTCTCATAACCAGATGCTCCCTTTTGCATTGTTCTATTAATAGGAATTATTTCCAAATCTGGCTTTTCACTAAATTTACCTGGTGTTAAATAACGAATATCATTTCTAGTAAACGACCATAACTTATTATTTACGTCATCAAATATTAGCTTTGCCGATAAAAAATTTTCTTCTGGAATTAGTTTACTAAAAACAGAATCCACTTTAAAGAGATCTTCTTTTTCTGAGTATTTAAAAACACCTTTTTTAGAAGCATAAAAAATATCATTTTGGTATTGTAGTAAGCTTGAATGGATACCCTTTTGCACAGATGAGTCTTTAACAATTTCTGTTATAGTTCTAAAATCCTCATCTACTTTAAGTTTAAAAACACCTTTATATTCATGATTTACGAAAATATTTTTTAAATCTTTCAACACAAAATATCTACTAGATGTAGAAAAACCGTCTATTTTATTTCTTAAAACCCAAGAATTATTTTCCTTTTTTAATATATATAAGCCATCATAACTGCCTTCAATAATTGTATTTTCATCTATTTTCGATACGCCCCAAGTTCCATCAGCACCATTAATCAACGTTGCATTGTTATCTTTAACTACAAAGGTTCCTGAATCATGACTGCAAAATAATGTGTTATTTACTTCTTGTAAATTCCAAACTTGGCCTTGTGTATTATTTACAAGTTCAAACTCATCATTAGAATTTTTTCTTTTATAATACAACCCTTGATTTGTCCCTAAATATAAATTATCATCAAAAAGTATGGAAGCATAAATTGTACCCCAAAAATTAGTTCTTTTAACAAACGATTTAAATGGCGAATTAAAATTGATTGTGTTAATACCATTATCTAAACCAAGCCATATGTTAGAATCTAAATCTTCAAAAATAGTTAGTACTGTATTATTACTTAAACCAGATCCTTGAGTTATGTAATAAATAATATTACCATTGTTATCTAATTTTATTAAACCATTGGCAATTGATCCTAAAACGATACTTCCGTTCTTAAGCTGTTTTGCACTATAAATAGTTTTCTTTGATAAAAAATCATCTGCTGTTACTTTCCATTTTTTTACTTCATTATCGTCTAAATAATAAAATCCATTCTTTTGGGTTAAAATAAACAGCTTATTATCTTTTAAAAAAAATGCGACTATTTTATTGTCTTTTAAAACTGAGTCTTCAGAAATTAATTTAGGAATTCCGTTTTCTATCATAAAAACGCCTTTTCCTAATTCTTGAAAATAAATAATATTTTCTACTTTAGATAGTTTTGTAATGTTCTTCTCAGCTTCTATTATTTTTAAAGATTTAGTTTCTAAATTGTAGAGATAAATTCGTTGTAAAGACTTAAAAAGCATCCAGCCATCCAGTTCAGCAATTTCCCATATTTGCTCGTCTTCTAGCATTTTTATGCCTTTTTCTTGTGCTATGGAAGTAAATTCTAAAAAACCAAATTCGTTTTTTTTCCAAAAGCCAAAATCCATGTAAAAACCTGTATAGATTTTTCCTTTAAAAGATTTAACGGAACGCATTATAGTTTCGTTGGGAGTTGTATATAACTGCCAATCTGCACCATTAAACTCTAATAAACCTTTATTATTAGCAACATAAATGTATTTGTTTGAGGATTGAGAAATGCCCCAATTTTGATTTTCAGCACCATAATCTTCCGCAGAAAAAATATTAATTGGCGGCACTTCTTGAGATAACAAAAGCGGACAAAAAGTAAAAAAAGCTATAAGAAATATTGAAATTTTCTTAAACATGTATCGTTCAATTTGCTACGAATTTAGCAAAATATAAACATGATTTCGAAAAGAATTTTAAATTTCATTAAAAAAAATACCTTTTTTGCTAAAATTGCATTCGTATTAAGAAAAATTTCATTTGAATTAACAATTTTTTAAGGTTTTTATGAGTTTTTTAGTAAATTTGTAAAAACAATAATTTAAAATATTGATGAAAAATTTAGGTGTAGCAAACATTTTAATGTTGTTATTATGTTTACTTATTATAATTATTGCAGAATATTTGTTTTTAACTGGCGATAAATTACATGGTATTTTTATAGGCCTTTGGGCTCCTACTTTATTAGGAGTAATGATTTATCTAAAATTGATTACGAATGAGCGCAAATGATATTGTTTTATACTTTTCCGGATTCGTAGGAATATGTGTAGTTATTTGGGCATATTTTATGATACGCGCCTTTGATAAAGCCAGTAAAGGCTAAATTTTCTTTATACTAATTGCTAAACCTCCACCTTCAACTAAATTAAAGGTTAATTTGTTGTTTTTATTTATTTCTAAGGTTTCATATTCTATTGCCAAAGGATTCTCATTCCAATGCGCATTTTTACCATCTTTATAAATTTTTGCTTCATACTTAGTATTTTCATCTAAAAAACTAAAATCAACGTTAATTTCTCTTGCATTTTCATCTGTTATACTTCCTAAAAACCAATTATCGGTTTCTCGTTCTTTTCTAGCAATCGTTACAAATTCACCAACTTCTCCATTTAAAACTTTGGTTTCAGACCAATCTACACCAACATCTTTTATAAATTCTAACGGTTTTGGATTCGCCTCATAATGCTCAACCAAATCAGCAGCCATTTGCACTGGAGAATAAATAACAACATACAAAGCCAGTTGATGAGCCAAAGTCGTATTTACTTGATTCTCTTTTTTATATTCGTTAAACTTAATATTAAAAATACCAGGTGTAAAATCTATAGGCCCTGCCAACATTCTTGTAAAAGCAACAATTGATAAATGTTCTGGCGGATTTCCTCCATCATTAGACCAAGCATTAAATTCTTGACCACGCAAACCTTCTCTAGAAATTATATTAGGGTAGGTTCTTCGTAAACCTGTTGCCTTTATAGGTTCATGCGCATTTACAGCCACTTGATATTTTGCTGCTTTTATGGCTGCATTATTATAATGATTCACCATATATTGGCCATGATGATATTCTCCTTTTGGTAAAATTTTACCAACATAACCAGATTTCACAGCATGTATTCCATATTTCTGCATTAAAGCATATGCAGTATCTTGTTGTTTCTCATAGGTTTCTGTGGCAGCAGAAGTTTCATGGTGCATAATAATTTCTACTCCTTTTTCTTTGGCATAAGCTGTAACTTCTTCAAAATCATAATCAGGATAAGGAGTTACAAAATCGAAAACACCTTCTCTATCTTCAAAACCAATCCATTTTTCCCAACCAGTATTCCAACCTTCAACTAAAACACCACCAATATTATTTTTTGCAGAAAAATCGATAAAGCTTTTTACGTTTTCTGTAGTTGCTCCATGTCTTCCATGTGCTTTTCCAGTGTCTGTCCATTTTCCATCAACCATTTCCATTCCATAATCCCAGGAAGATTTTCCTAAGTGCATTTCCCACCAAACACCTGTATATTTCATGGGTGTAAACCAAGAAACATCGCCTAATTTATTGGGTTCATTTAAATTGACAATTAAATTAGATTGAATTAAATCTGGTGCATTTTCGGTAATCTGAATCGTTCTCCAAGGTGTGTGAAATGGTAATTCTCTTTTTACTTTGTAAGCTGTATTTCTAGAACCTACCAAATTGCTTTTAAAAGCCAGATTCTCTGTATCTACTTGTAAAGTCATTCCTGAATAATCTACTAATGCTGCTTCATGAAAACTTAAATGAATTCCATCTTTACCAACCATCGTAACAGGAGTATTTACAGCATTTTCTGGAATATAACTTTGTGCTAAATTGGTTTTTGGAATGTATGATTTTGCATCAATTTCTGATACTTTAGTTGTACTGTATAAATGCTCATAAATATCCCAATCTCCTGGAATCCAGAAAGTTTTATAATCTTCATTTAAATTAAATTCAGTGTTTTCTTCAGCAATTAAAACTTCTTTTAAATTATCTTGTGCTGGAAACTCGTATCTAAACCCAACACCATCATTATATACTTTAAAAACAATGTTTAATTTTCGTTTTAAATCTTCTTTTTCTTGCAGTTCAATTTTAACTTCATTGTAATGATTTTTAACCTCTAACTGCTCTCCCCAAGGCATTTGCCATGTTTCGTTTATTTCTTTTGACTCTAAAACTCTGGCAATAAATCCTTTTTCTAAAGGTGATGCATTAGTAAACTGAAATCCAACAAAAGAAGTATCAATAATTGCTTTTTCTTTATAATTGATAGTATAAAAAAAACTTCCTTCTTCATTTAAATGAAAATTCACTTCAATATTTTCATCTGGTGATTTTATAGCCGATGATTTTACATCACATGAAAAAAAACTTAAAATAAATAAAATAAAAAATAAGGAAGCTGCACTTTTCATAATTATAATTTTTCTAATAAAACAACATCAAATTCCGAATCTAAACTTACTTTTCCTTCTTTAACTTCTACAGTTTGATTTGAATAAGAATCATGTATTTGATCTCCATTTTTAAAGATTGATGCAACTTCTATTTCTTTTTTTCCTTTTGATAAATTAATCCCAACAACAACTTTGTCATCATTCCTAATTCTAGAAAAAACCAACCCATTTTCACTAGAAATTAAAGCATGTTTTCCTGCACCAACAGCTGGATGATTTGCTCTAAACTGCCCCAGTTTTTGCCAATGATTTAAAACTTCTTTGGTTTTTTCATCCGAAGAAATTGCATCCCAATTCATGTTAGAACGTAAAGTTGCATCGCCAACTGTACCTTCAATTGTTAAATCTCTAGCAGACTCATCTCCATAATACACTTGCGATGTTCCTGGCGTTAACAATAACATGGTTGCAGTTTTGTATGCCATTTCTCTCTCTTTATCAAAAGGTTGTCCATCATCATGAGATGTCATGTAATTTAAAATTCCATATCCTTTTAATTCCGTATTTAAAAGCGAATCGTATTTTGTAAAAACATCTTTTTCAGCCATTTGTTTTACATTCCATTTTAGTTCAAAATTGATTAAACTATTAAACGCTTTATCAAAATAATTGACTTTTTTATCACCAAAATTAAAAGCTTTTCCATGAGAAATGGCATAATTATACACTTCTCCAACCAAATAAAAGTTGTTATCATCTAATACTTTTTCTGGATTATTATTCTTGTAATCTTCAAAAGCTAAATCGCACGTTTCTTTAAATTCTTGCCAAACAAATTCTTCTGTATGTTTAACAGTATCAACTCTATAACCATCAATTCCAAATTCTGTAATATAATCTGTTAGCCATTTCATAATATAAAAACGAGGTGCTCTTGGATGCCCAGTTTTTGCGAAAAAGGCATCTAATTCTTTCACTTCTTGCTCATATCTTCCTTCAGCTTTCCATTTTGCAACTAATTGAGGAGGCAATTCTACAGCTTCATTACTTTCGGTTCTAATGTCTGGCAGATTTTCTACTAACGTACAATTAACAGTGGTTGCATAATCTTGATAGGTACAAGCAGGTTGCGTTCTGACCCAATCACTTGGCCAAACAGGATCTTTTTCTGTAACTGGTCCTGTATGATTAATTACAGCATCCAACAATACACGAATTCCGTTTTTATGTGCCAAATCTACCAACTCTTTTAAGTCTTCTTTGGTTCCGTAGTTTGGATCGATTTTCGTCCAATCTTTTGCCCAATATCCATGATAACCATAAGACAAACCTGTGCCTTCATCTGTTCCACCATGAATTTGTTCTACAACTGGCGTCATCCAAATAGCGTTGATTCCTAGTTTTGTAAAATACCCTTCTTTTATTTTTTGAGTGATTCCCTTAATATCTCCACCTTCAAAACCTCTTAATTTTCCAGCTTCTTCAGTTCTATCAAAATTAATGTCATTGCTTTTATCTCCATTATTAAAACGATCTGTTAATAAAAAGTAGATGTTTGCTCCTTCCCAAACAAATTCTTTTTTAGCTGTTTCCTTGGTTTCTTTTTTAGATGATGTATTTTCTTGACAGCTAAAAATGGTTGCAAATGATAATAAGAACAATATTTTTTTCATGTTTTTATATTTTAAATAATATTTAAAAGGTTTTTAAGCCAATTGATATTTAGTTTTATTGTAATTTTAAAATAAAAGATTCTAAAGGTTTTACATCAATTCTAATTTTTGCTTTATTATTTTCAACTATTAAAGTTGATGAATATTCGTTGTACAACTGATCTTTAAATTGATATTCTCCCCCTTTTAAATTCCATTTTTTGATGATATCAGTTGGGATTTGCAACTCAAAACCATATTCATTTTCGGCATTAAAATTAGAAATAATTATCAATTTCTCATCATCTGAATAACGAACAAAAGACAACACTTTTTCATTGTACCATTCTGTATGTTCTCTATTAAATTGATGAATATCTTGATATTCGCCCATCAAAGCATCACTATTAATTGTGAAGTTTAGCAAACGTTTGTAGAAATCTCTCAACGATTTTTCTTCTTTGGTAGATTGTCCTCCATCAAATTTTTTGTCATTTACCCATCTTTGCAAACTTGGCACTCCAACATAATCAAAAATTGATGTTCTACTTGGACTCCCAAAACCAGGGTTTTCTGAGCCATCTTCACCAAATTCTTGACCAAAATAAACCATGGTTGGTGCTGTAGAAATTGTTGTAGAAACCACCATTGCTGGTTTTCCTTTTAAAGCGTTTCCTGCAAATTCTGGACTTGCAATTCTCTGTTCATCATGGTTTTCTAAGAAATGTAGCATATTGTGCTCAATATCTTTTAAATCCTCTTGAATTTGTGGAATATTATCGGTTAAACCATACCCTTGCATTACATGTTTTATGGTATCATACAACTGAACTTTGTCATACAAATAATCCATTTTTCCTTTTTTGATATAATCTCTGTACAAACTTGGATTGTAAACCTCTGCTAATAAAAAAGCATCTGGATTTTTCATTTTGATGTTTGAATTTAGATAACTCCAAAACTCAACTGGCACCATTTCTGCCATGTCAAACCTGAAACCATCCACGCCTTTATCTAGCCAATACAAAGCAATATCTCTAAATTTTATCCAAGAATTGGGAACCGTTTTATCTTGCCAAAATTCAAAATGCTTTTTATAATCTTCGTTTTCAAAACCTACTGGCAATTCATCAAAATCTTTTTTCCCATCTGGTGAAACTCCATAATTAACCTTTACAGTTTCATACCAATCATAAAAACTTGGTTTTGGTGCACGTGATCCATTACCTGTCCATTTTGCAGGATTTTCATCAAACTTACCATCACTTAAAGGATTTTTTTCTCCACCCAAAGGTTTGTATCCATTTTCGAAGTCTGGAACTTCAAAAGCATTATTTGGCACATAATAAAAGTTATTATTTACATCATATTCCAAAGTTGTATCATCATCTGCACCAAAATCTTTAGTGCCTTCAGGATTTGTTAAACCTTCGTAATTTCTTGCTACGTGATTAGGTACAATATCAATAATTACTTTCAAATCTGCTTTGTGAGAACGCTCAATTAATTCCTCAAATTCTTGTAACCTATTGTTAACATTTACTGCCAAATCAGGATTTACATTGTAATAATCTTTTACTGCATAAGGACTTCCTGCTCTACCTTTTACAACATCTGGATCGTCGTTTGAAATGCCAAATTCAGTATAATCTCGAATTACATCATGATGAGGAACTCCTGTATACCAAATATGCGTAACTCCTAAATCTTTAATTTCTGACAAGGCTTTATCAGTAAAATCATTAAATTTTCCAACACCATTTTCCTCAATAGTTCCCCAAGGTTTGTTGGTGGTATTTGTATTGCCAAACAAACGTGTAAATACTTGATACACTACTTCTTTCTTTTTAGAATTCTCTTGCATTACTGTCTTTTCTTCTTTTTTTTCGGGTGTACAACCTATTACTATTGATAAAATTAAGGCTGATAAAAGGCTATATATTTTTCTCATAATGATTGTTTATTGTAAGGTTATTTTTACTTTTAATTCTTTTTTAGGATTCCATTGTACAGGAATTGTAAGTGTATTTTCTACTGATGAAATTCGTTTTCTTTTTCCGTTAACTTTTATCTTTTTAGGATTCCAATTCATGTTATGAATAATTAAGGTAATTTCTTTTTCTGATGAATTCCAGTTTTCCCCAAGTTCTGCTTCAAAATCGATTTCTAAATAGCGCTTGGAAAATTCAGCTTCGAATTCTAATATTTCATAATTTCCTTTTTCGAAAGCATTTGCAGTCAAGCCATCATCATTATAAAAAGTTCTTTCCGAATTTTCTTTTTCATCAAAATAATAGTGCAACTCTAATTGATCTGCTTTGTAATGATCTGTTGTTTGCACCAATTCACTCATCAAAATAAAAGAACCTCCTCTAACAAAAGTCGGAATTCTATCTTCTTCAACTTTAACTATTTCTGTTTGTCCGCCTTCGATTTTTTCATCCGTATAAAAATCAAACCAATTTGCCGTTTTTGGAAAGTAAATTTGTTTCGTTTTTACTGAATCTTTTAATATTGGTGTGATTAAAAAATCTTTTCCCCATAAATAGCTTTCTGAATTTTCAAGTAAATTTTCATCCTCTTCTTCAAAGAAAATAGGACGCATTAAAGGTGTTCCTTTTTGATTGTTCTCAAAAGCCAAATTGTAATTATAAGGCAACATTTTATAACGTAATTCAATAGACTTTTTGGCTAATTGTTTTGTTTTATCGCTTCTAAAAACAGGCTCACTTGCAACATCTTCTTGTGCATGAGGTCTATAAATTGGCTGAAAAACTCCATATTGCAACCATCTTGTATATAAATTATCGTCTAAATTTGCGCCTGCAAAACCACCTAAATCAGAGTGCATATACCCCAAACCTTGCATGCCCATTTGTAAGGCAATTTCTGGTTGAGATTTTAAACCACCCCAAGTTCTGTTTACATCTCCAGACCAAGGAATCATTCCAAAACGCTGTGAACCAGAACTTCCAGCACGCATTAAAATAAAAGGACGTTCATTTGGATATTTTTTTTGATAGCCTTCAAAAATTAATCTTGCCCAGTCATGCCCATAAATATTATGAATTTCATCTGCTTTTTGAGTTTCATTAAAAGTAACCCATGCAGGTAAAACTTCTGGTTCACCTAAATCTCCCCAAAAACCTTTTGCACCTAAATCGTAAATTTCTTTATAGATATTCCAAAACCAATCTTTTCCATCTTTTTTATAAATATCTACAATTCCAGTATTACCAAAATAGAAATCATATTTTGCTGAATTACCAACAGAATCTTTTGCTAAAACTTCCTTTTCATCTGCTTCTTTCCATTTTTTAGAATTTGATAAAATAAAAGGCTCTGTAATTAACACAGTTTTAATGCCTTTGTCTTTAAATTTAGAAATCATTCCTTTCATATCTGGGAAAGAATCTTTGTACACTTCTAAATTACCCATAGTTCCTTGAATGCCTTTTCCAAACCAATACAAATCTAGAATTACAGCATCCACAGGAATTTCTTCCTCTTTAAATTTTGCAATGGTTTCTTCTGTTTCTTTTTGAGAATGATACCCAAATCTGCTTGAAAAATTCCCTAAAGTCCATCTTGCTGGCAAAGGTTGTTTTCCTGTTAAGTTAGTATAATTATCTAGTAAATCTTCCCAAGAATCGCCAACAATTAACTGATAGGTTTTTCTACCAGAAATAGTTTCATAGGTTAATGAATTGTCTTTTTTACTGTCTAAATCTAAATAACCAATTGGAGCGTTATCAAAATGAAGCATGTATTTTTTTGAAGAAATTACCAGTGGAATTGTAAAATTCATCAACTCTGCATGCGTTTCATAACCATATTGAGCTCTATTATACAAAGGCAATCTATAACCTCTTCTATTCATTCCTAAAGCTCTTGCTCCTCCTCCAAATAAAACTTCATCTTCAGTTAAATTGAATTCGATTTTCTCAGTTTCATCAGCAACAATATTTCCTTTTACCAAATCCATTGGTTCATGTTTGGATTTGAAATAACCTTGTTTTTCTGATGTAACTAACTTATCTTTATAATAGTATGAAATTTGGAATGGCAATTTTTGGACTTTTACTGAAACACCTTCTGATTTGTAATTTATTTCTGAATTTGTTTCATTTATAGTAATATGAGTTTTTACAGATGACAAAACTACAGCATGAGTTTCTTTTTTATAAGTTTCATTATCAGGAATAAAAGTTGTTTCAATGATTTTAGAATTAAAAAAATTAATAAAATAAGTTCCGTCAGAAACTTCAATTTTAAAACGATTTTCCTTTAAAAATTCTGCACTTTTAAAAACCCTTTTTGAGTTTTGAGCAAACGAAAAAACTGAGATAAATAGGAATAAAAAAAGAATATTATAATTTTTCATGTTTTATGCTTTTCAGACCTGACAGGTTTTAAAAACCTGTCAGGTCTTGGATACTATTATTATTTTTTCAACAAAAAAGCAAGTGGAAATTCCAATCTTTTTTGCCATGATTTTTCTGAATGATCTGTACCTTCAAAATATAAATTTTTGAAATTTGCATCATCATAACCTCCATTTTTAAAAATAGCATCTACTTTTGGTGCATATTGTGGATAAAAAGCATCCAACGTTTTGTTGCCATAATCAAAATACATTTTGTGCGTTTCTGAATCTGGTAAATTGGCTTCTAAATAGTTGAAAATTGCAACTGGTAAAGGGTTATTCTCTTTCGGACTTCCTCCAACCCAATGTGTAGAAAAACATGCTGCTCCTCCAAAAATGGTTGGATATTCTGCAACTGCATACATACTCATTAAACCTCCCATTGATGAACCTGCAACAAACGTGTTTTCTTTATTTGTATATACAGAATAGGTTTCGTCTATATAAGGTTTTAATTCTTTTACTAAAAATTGTAGATACTCATCTCCTTTTAGATCAACGCTAAAGTTACTTTTTTTAGCTTCGTCATAAATTGCTTCTTTGTCTTCTTTTGATAAAAAATCCATTGCTTTTTCTGGATACAAATCTTGCCAACGAATTTTAGGAATGTTATGAATGCCAACAACTATAAAGTCTTTTACAGTTCCCTCGTTCATTAATTTAGTTGCATTTTCATCAATCATCCATTCTTGTTTGTTCCAGGTTGTGGTGGCATCAAATAAATTTTGTCCATCATGCATGTATAAAACTGCATATTTTTTTGTTGATGAATAGTTTTCTGGCAACCAAACATCTACAGATCTTGGAACTATATTTTTAGATGGAAAAGAATCTACTCTAATGAGTTTTCCACCTGCTAAAACTGCGTTTTCTAAAGGTTTTGCATCAATTGTAGAAAATTTAGATTTTGCATCTTGTTTTTGAGATTTACAAGAAATTACAAGTAATATCGAAAAAATTAATAGCAAATTTTTCATATTTTAGGATTTTCCAAACCTCACAGGTTTCAAAAACCTGTGAGGTCTATTACGTTTAAAAACTACTTTTTTGTTGTTAAAATGATACTTCCTTTTTCAGTTAATTCAATTTCATTTCCCCAAACAAACTCATTACCAGAAATAATATTTTTTAAGGTTTTTCCATCTAAACCTGCTTCTTTATATCTTTTTAAATCGATAGTAATTGGTTTATCATTTTTGTTGATGATATGCACAACTGTTTCATCTTTGTGAGTTCTAAATAAAAAATAAGTACCCATAAAAGGTGCAAAATGAATTGTTTTTCCTTTATGAATTGCATCGCTATTTTTACGATAATTCAACACTTTTTTGGTAAAATTCTGCATTTCTTTTTTTTCTGATGATAAACCTTCACCTGTAAATGCGTTAATTTTATCGCCATTCCAACCACCAGGAAAATCGGTTCTAATTAATCCATGATCTCCTGGATTTGCAGTATCGTCCATTAAAATTTCTGTTCCGTAATAAATTTGTGGAATTCTTGGCAACATCAACATGTAACTCAAAGCCATTTTTACATTTGTAGCATCTTCATTTAAAGCTGTAAATACTCTGTATTCATCATGATTGTCTAAAAAAACCATCAAATCTTTTGGAGTTGTATAATGGAAATCATTTGCCAAACCTTCATACATTTTTACCAAACCTGTTCCCCAAGTTTCTTCTTCTTTAATGCCTTCTACAATGGCTTTTTGCATTGGAAAATCCATGGTAGACTTTAAGTTGCTTTCATAACCGTCTTTGTTTTTTGCGCCTTTTTGCCAATAACCAACCAATAACGGATTGTAACTCCATTCTTCACCAACAATAGAAAAATTAGGATATTCGTTCATAATAGAACCTGCCCAATTTGCCATAAATTCCTTGTCTGGATAAGGATAGGTATCTTGACGAATTCCTCCTAAACCTAAAGTTTCAATCCACCAAATAGAATTCTGAATGATGTACTTTGCCATAAAAGGATTTCGCTGATTTAAATCTGGCATTGTAGAAACAAACCAACCTTCGTTATTTCCTTTTCTATCGATTTCAGCTGTATACGAATCTTGATTTGTAGTTCTTCTGTGATTAGAATTGATATTTTTATCATTTCCCCATGAATCGATATTGTCTTCGTAATTTTTTTGATTGTTTACCCAATCTTCAAAAGGCAAATCTTTCATCCACCAATGTTCCAAACCACAATGATTTGCAACTTGATCCATGATTAATTTCATGTCTTTTTCGCGTAATTTATCCGCTAAATTTTTATAATCTTCTAACGTTCCAAAACGTGGATCTACTTGATAGTAATCTGTAATTGCATAGCCATGATAAGAACCTTTTGGCATATCATTTATTAAAACTGGAGTTGGCCAAACTGCTGTAAAACCTAAGTCTGCAATGTAATCTATGTGGTTTGTAATTCCTTGTAAATCTCCTCCATGACGTTTGTAACCATCTGTTCTGTCAATCGTAGTTTCTTTTAAATTTTGGTTGATGTCATTCGTTTCATCTGCATTTGCAAAACGATCTGGAGTAATTAAATAAATTGCATCAGCACTATCAAAACCTTTGTAATCTTCAGCAGGTTTTTGTCTTTCTTTAAGTTCGTAAGTATGTGTTTTTTTAGTGTCATCATTAAAAGTAAAAATGATGTCGAATTTGCCAGGTTTTGTAGATTTATCAATCTTTAAATCGATAAAAAGATAATTTTCGCTTTTTGCTTTGTGAACTTTTTCGATGGAAACTCCATCATAAGAAATTGATGGTGTTGAGTTGCCAATATTGACTTCTTTTACTAATAATTGTAGTGAAGTATCTTTAAAATTTACCCACCAATTTGTAGGTTCTACTCGTTCTAATGAAGTATTTGAAATAGAAACATCAGCAATAGGTGATTTTACCTCTTCATTTTTACATGAAAAAATAAAGATGAAAGTTAGTAAGAAAAGTTGCTTTAAATATTTCAAAATGTAAATTTTATAGAAACCTCAAAAGAATTATCACTAAATAAAATTCAGCATAAAACTTTTGAGGTTTTGTTACTATATTGCTGTTAAGCAGTTTGTAAGTTATTTGGCGAAATTGTAGTCATTTCTCCATTTACTAAAATTTTCACTTCATTTTTGCCTTCCAACTCAAAATGAGTTCCTTTTTTAGAAACTTTTACAGTAATTACTTGGTTTCTAAAATTGACTTTAAACGAATAAGAATCCCATTGATTTGGTATTTTTGGCGAAAAAGAAAGTGTGTTATTTTGCACTCTCATACCTCCAAAACCTTCTACAATACTCATCCAAGTTCCAGCCATAGAAGTGATATGTAGACCTTCTTCAACTTCGTGATTGTAATCATCTAAATCCAAACGTGAAGTACGTAAATAGAACTCATAAGCTTGATCCATTCTGTTTAACTTTGCTGCTTGAATACTGTGTACACAAGGAGAAAGCGAACTTTCATGCACTGTAAATGGTTCATAAAAATCGAAATGACGTTCTAATTCTTCCGTAGAAAAATCATTTTCGAACATATAAAAACCTTGCAAAGTATCTGCTTGCTTTATGTATGGTGAACGTAAAATTCTATCCCAACTCCATTTTTGGTTGATAGGTCTTTGGCTTTTATCTAAGTCTGCAACTGTAATTAATTCCTTATCAAGGAAACCATCTTGTTGTAAAAATACATCGTGCTTTTCTGAATAAGGAAAATACATATTATCAGCAACTTTTTTCCAAGAAGCTAACTCATCATCTGTAAAGTTTACTTTTTCTTTAATTCTGATATAATCAGAAATATGATCCACTTTTACAGTTTCAATATTTTCTAAAGCATAATTAATACACCATTTTGCAATGTAATTTGTGTACCAGTTATTGTTGATGTTATTTTCATATTCATTAGGACCAGTTACTCCTAACATTACATATTTATTTTTATCGGTAGAGAAATTTACTCTTTGATGCCAAAAACGTGCAATTCCGATTAAAACTTCCAACCCTTTTTCTGGAATGTAAGAATAATCGTCTGTAAATCTGAAATAGTTAAAAATTGCAAAAGCAATGGCACCATTTCTGTGGATTTCTTCAAAAGTGATTTCCCATTCATTATGGCATTCCTCACCATTCATGGTAACCATTGGATATAATGCTGCTCCGTTTTTAAAACCGAGTTTGGCTGCATTTTCAATCGCTTTTTCTAAATGATTGTATCTGTATTCCAACAAAGTTCTTGCAACTTTTTGGTCTTTGGTTGCCATATAAAAAGGAATACAATACGCTTCAGTATCCCAATATGTACTTCCTCCATATTTTTCGCCAGTAAAACCTTTTGGGCCAATATTTAAAGAAATATCAGTTCCTAAATAGGTTTGATTTAGTTGAAAAATGTTAAAACGAATTCCTTGTTGCGCTTTTACATCACCATCAATTGTAATGTCTGACATTTTCCAGATTTCTGCCCAAGAATTTATTTGTGTCTCCAACATAGCTTCAAAACCAAAGCTTACAGCTTTGTCTAAAATATCTTTTGCAGCTTCAATTAAAGCATCCTTTTTGTGATTTCTATCAACCACATACCCACCAAATTTATGAATTGTGTAGGTTTCGTTTTTTTTGATTTCTTGTTTGTAAGCACAAATAGTCGTTTTATCTACATTAGAATTTTCACAATCAAATTCAATTTCTTCTTTGTTTACAAACAAACGAGACTGCATAAACGTACACGTATAAAAATGCGTTTTCATGGTTCTTGCTTGTATAAAAGATTGTTGCTTGTTTTGTGTAACTTCTAAAACATCCCAAAATTGATCATCCCAATTGGTATCTTCATTCGTTATTCCTGCATCTAAATATGGTAAGAATGTAATTTTACAGTCTGAATTTAATGGAGTTACATTGTATTCAATTGCACCCACTTCATCCAATTCTAAACTTAAAAAACGTTTGGTATCCACTTTAATTTTGATGTCGTTTGGCAACACAGCTTCAAAACTTCTTGCCAACCAACCTTCTTTCATGTTGAGTTCTCTTTTAAATTTTGAAACAGATTTACAAGTATGTAAATCTAATTCTTCTTCGTTAATTTTAACGTTGATACCAATCCAGCTTGGTGCATTTAAAACTTTTGCAAAGTATTCTGGGTAGCCGTTTTTCCACCAACCAACTCGTGTTTTATCAGGGTAATAAACACCTGCAATGTAACTTCCTTGAAAAGTTTCTCCTGAATATTTTTCTTCAAAATTAGCACGTTGGCCCATGGCTCCATTACCAATACTGAATAAACTTTCTGAAGATTTCACCATTTTCGGGTCAAATCCTTCCTCTAGGATAGACCATTCATTTGGTATGATATAATCTTGATTCATAATGTATGTTTTTTCCTGCAAGGTCTTTGATACCTTGTAGGTTTGTTGTTTTTTAATTTAATAAACCTACAAGGTTTTTGAAACCTTGCAGGATTTAGCAAACTTTCTATTTGTCTATTAACTCTTGAATAAAACTGATACTGATTTCTGTAAAATCATTAAATATATAGTCAGCTTCATTTAAAATATTTTTTTCTCCAATACCAATACTTACCATTTTGGCAGCATTTGCAGCTTCAACACCTGCAACTGCATCTTCAAATACGATACAATCAGTAGCATTTACACCTAAATGTTTGGCTGCCAATAAAAATACTTCTGGATCTGGTTTTGCTTTTGTTACGTTATTTCCGTCAACAATAGCATCAAAATAATGTAGTAAACCAACTTTTTCTAAAATAGGTTGCGCGTTTTTACTTGCAGATCCTAAAGCAATTGGAATGTTATTCTCTTTTAAATATTTTAAAATTTTTGGAACATCAGGTAGTATTTCTGAGGCATCCATATTTTCGATATACTTTAAATAATCTACATTTTTTTCAACCATCCAAGTATCGAACTCTTGTTGTGTTGCTGTTCTGTTACCAATTTCCAACAGAATTTCTAAACAGCGCTTTCTGCTAACCCCTTTAAATAATTCGTTTTGTTCTTTTGTAAACTCAAAACCTAATTCGTTTGCTAACTTTTTCCAAGCTAAATAATGATATTTGGCTGTGTCTACAATAACACCATCCAAATCAAAAATAAATCCTTTTTTCATATACTCTTAAATCTCTTCTTCTTGATAACTAATTGCGTTCTTATTAGTAATTAACAAGTTACATAAACCTGCAATTACCAAACTAATTCCTGCTACTGTCATAGCATTTATAGCTTCATCTCCTAATAAACTTGATACATAATTGATGCCACCTAAAGCTGCAATAATTTGCGGAATTACAATAAACATGTTAAAAATCCCCATAATTACACCCATTTTCTTTGGATCTACAGAGCTAGATAACATTGCATAAGGCATAGATAAAATACTACCCCATGCAAAACCTACTAAAACAAAACAGTATTTTAAATTTTCAGGAGATGCGTAACTCATTGCTAAAAAACCTATTCCACCTAAAATTAAAGAAAACATATGAACATATTTTCTATTGATATTTCTCTTAGATGTATATAAGGTAAGTAACAATGCAAATGCCATAGATGACAAACCATAAATTCCCATTGCAGAACCAACTGAATTCGAGGATTCTTGGAATTTAGTATTGGCAACTCTAAACGATTCTGCTTGTACAGCATCTGCCATATTATAAGCAGTTTCAATTGGTGCAGGAGTTGCAAAAACGTGCTCTGTTAAAGCAGGATTTGCTAAAGACCACATGGTAAAAAAAGCAAACCAAGAAAAAAATTGAATTACACCCAATTTTTTCATGGTTGTTGGCATACTACCAATATTGTTTAAAATATCTGGAATAAAATTATTTTTCTTCGCCTTTTCAAGTTCAAACTCCTCCATATCTTCTGGAGGATATTCATCTGTTGTAAAAACAGTATACAATATACTCGCTAAAAAAACAAAAGCTCCAATTCCAAAGGCAACTTTTACAGACATTGGTACAACACCAGATGCAGCTTCATTACTAACTCCTAATTGAGAAACCATCCATGGTAAATTACTTGCAACCCAAGTTCCAATACCAATAATTAATGTTTGCACAACAAAACCATAAGATCTTTGAGACTGTGGTAATTTATCTGCAACTAAAGCTCTAAATGGCTCCATAGAAACGTTTATAGACGCATCTAAAATCCAAAGAAAACCAGCAGCAACCCATAATGCAGGAGAATGTGGTACAAAAAATAAGGCTAACGAACTAAAAACAGCACCTACTAAAAAGTAAGGTCTTCTTCTACCCCATTTTACACTCCAAGTTCTGTCACTCATATAACCGATTATGGGCTGTACAAGTAAACCAGTTAAAGGAGCTGCAATCCAAAGCATAGGAATATCTTCCTTTCCTGCTCCTAAAGTTTGAAAAATTCTTGACATAAATCCACCTTGAAGGGCGAATCCAAATTGTATTCCTAGAAATCCAAAACTCATGTTCCAGATTTGCCAAAAGCTTAATTTACGCTTTTCCATTATCGAATATTATTATAAAATTAATATTTCGATAAGTGTTTTAGACTTATCAACTATTATAAATTGTGGAATGTAATTTATTGATAAATCGTATTAAGGAAACAAATATAGGTTTATTTTATGATATTGATAAAAAACAGCAACTATTTTTACGACGACGGTTTCGTAAAATCTTCGTAAAACTAAAAATTTACGACGACGTTTTCGTGGATTCTCTGAGCTTTAAATCACTAGAAATCACAATTTTTTTAGGCTTATAAACCTCTGATTCTTTTTCGATTTTATCTATTAAAAGTTCTACGGCTTGTTTACCCATTGTAAAACCATGCTGTGCCATTGTTGTGATTGTTGGTGATGAATATTCAGAGATTAAACCGTCTGTAAAACCAATAATAGACAATTCATTTGGCACATGCAAACCCCTCTCTTTAGCTATTTTCATTGCGTTTGCTGCATATATTTCGTTTACAGCAAAAACCCCATCTATATCTTTATTAAAAACTTTTTCAATTTGCTCTTTAATATCGTTGTTTTCATCAATTTCAACTATTAAACTGGCATCTGTTTTAATGTAATTTTCTATCAAAGCTTTCTCATAACCT
Organism: Polaribacter sp. Hel_I_88; assembly: GCF_000687935.1. Classification (NCBI taxonomy): domain Bacteria; kingdom Pseudomonadati; phylum Bacteroidota; class Flavobacteriia; order Flavobacteriales; family Flavobacteriaceae; genus Polaribacter; species Polaribacter sp. Hel_I_88. The sequence continues at coordinate 3,917,734 of NZ_JHZZ01000001.1, forward strand.
TGTCTTCTTAATGCACCTACATTTACATGGTTAGGAGTTGTAATTAAAGCTATTTTTTTAACACCATTATCTAACAAATATTTCGTTGCTTTATACCCAGCACCAACATCGTCTACGACTACTTTATCACATAAAATTTCGTCTACAACTCGATCAAAAAGCACCAAAGGAATCTCTTCTGAAACCAAATCTACAAAATGTTTAAAGTCTTTATTCTTAAGGGTTTCATTAGCTATAGAGACAATAATACCATCTACACTTCCATTCGATAATACCTTTAAAGTTTCTACTTCTTTTTTGTAAGATTCATTAGAGAAACAAACCATAATATTATAGCCTTTTTTATTGGCACCTTCTTCAATTCCCATAATTACTGTAGAGAAAAAATGGTGTACAATTTTAGGTAAAATCACCCCTATAACTTTCGTTTTTTGATTGCGTAATTGTAGGGCTAAATGATTGGGTTTGTAATTAAAAAGATTGGCATACGCTTGAATTTTATCTTTCGTTTCTGAACTTATTTCATGACTATCTCTCAAAGCCTTAGAAACTGTAGATGTAGAAACCCCTAATTCTTTGGCAATTGTTTTTATGGTAATTTTTTGCTTCATTTTTTATCGAAAAGAAAATTATGATTCAATTTACAGCTAATTTAATGAATTTTATACAGAAAAAGTTATTAACACGAAACCGATTTCGTAGATTTTCTATTGTATATTATCCTATATATGTTCTATTTTTACATATGTGGAATGTCAATTTATTGTTAACCTAAACCAAATTTACAGTTATTATTTAACAAATTATACATGAAAAAATTTAAATTATTATTAATTGGAATTCTTTTAACTTCTTCCTTTACGATGTTTGCTCAACAAACCGTAAAAGGTTTAGTTAAAGAAAAATCATCTGGGGAACTTTTACCTGGCGTAAGTGTAGTAATCAAAGGGACAGTTAGAGGAGCCGAAACAGATTTTGATGGAAACTTTACAATTGAAAGAGTAAGCTCTGGAGACGTGCTTGTTTTTAGATATCTTGGTTATGCAACCAAAGAAGTTGTAATTGCATCTAATTTTAACATTACTGTAGAGTTAGAACAGTCGTTAGAACAACTAGATGAAATTGTTGTTGTAGGTTATGGAACTACAACTGTAAAAGATGCAACTGGTTCTGTAGAAGCTATTACTGCTAAAGAATTTACTAAAGGTAACATTGTTACTCCAGAAAATTTATTAAGTGGTAGAGTTGCTGGTGTAAATATTGTAACGAGTGGTGCACCTGGTGCTGGTTCTCAAATTAGAATTCGTGGAGGGTCTTCACTAAACGCATCAAACGATCCTTTAATTGTTATTGATGGTTTACCATTAACAGGTGTTAACTTATCAAGTATCAACCCAAATGATATAGAATCTTTTTCAGTTTTAAAAGATGCTTCTGCAACTGCAATTTATGGTTCTAGAGGTGCGAACGGAGTTATCATCATTTCTACAAAAAAAGGTAGAAGTGAATATACTTTAGATTATGATTATCAGATAGCTTTTGGAGAAGTAAAAGATAGAATTAGCGTATTTGATGCAGATTCTTTTAGAAGTTTAGTGGCTGCTCAAAGACCTGGTGATGTTGGTATGCTTGGAACTGCAAATACAAATTGGCAAGATGAAATTTTACAAAAATCGGTTTCTACGCAACATAATTTAACTGCAAGAGGACAAATCTTTGGTTTTATGCCAACAAGACTTTCTGTAAATTTTTCAGAAATTGAAGGAAATATTTTAACATCTCAATTTGATAGAGCCAATGTTTCATTGTCTTTGAATCCATCTTTTTTTGATAATCATTTAAAAGTAGGCCTTAATTATAACAGAGCTTTTATAAACGCAAGATCTGCTGATGCTGGCCAAGTAAATGCTGCTTTACGTTACGATCCTACGCAACCTGTTTATGATCCAACCTCTCCTTTTGGAGGTTTTTATCAACATATAACAAGAACACCTAATGGTATTTTAGTTGATAATGGAACTAGAAATCCTGTTGCATCTTTATTACAAAGTAACAATAACGAAAATACTTTTAGACAGTTTGGTAATTTAAAACTAGATTATAAATTACACTTCTTACCAGAGGTAACTGCAACTGTTTCTGTAGGTTTTGATAAATCTATTCAAGAAGGTACTTTTTTTAATCCTTTAAATAGCCCTGCTAATTTTAATGATTTATTTGTAGGTGGAGAAGGTAGCTTTTTAAACGAGTATAATAACGAAAATTTAGATGCTTATTTAACTTATAACAAAACATTTGGAAAGTTAAAAACGGATGCAATGGTTGGTTATAACTATCAATCTTTTGAAAGTTCTGGTAATAGTACAGGTAATCTTAGAAACCCAAATGATACCGGTTTTACATCTTATGTAAATACTCCAGTTGTTTTAGTTGGTTTTATTGGTAGAGTAAATTTAACCTATAACGAAAAATATCTTTTAACCTTAAACTATAGAAGAGATGGTACTTCTAGATTTGGTCCAGACAGTAGATGGGGTAATTTTGGTGGAGCATCTTTAGCATGGAGAATAAGTGACGAAGATTTCTTAAAAGAAAATGAAGTTATTTCTGACTTAAAATTAAGAGCTTCTTATGGTATAAATGGACAACAAGAAGGTATTCAAGGAGATTTGTATTTAGATAGATATCGTTTTGGAAACCAAGGTTCTAATTATATTTTTGGTGGTGTGCCAATTCAATCTACAATACCTTCTGAAAGAAGTAATTTAAGATGGGAAGATGTTGCAACTATAGAGTTTGGTATTGATTATGGATTATTTAACAACAAATTAACTGGATCTTTGAATGCTTTTCAAAAAAATTCGACAAACTTAATATCAGATGCTCCAGTTGCAGATGGCTCTAACTTTACAAACAGAGTTTTACAAAATATTGGAGACTTACAAGTAAATGGTGTTGAATTTTCTATAAATGCAGATGTGATTAAAACTGAAGATTTTAACTGGAATTTTAATTTGAATGCTACCTATTTAGATAGAGAAATTAAAGAATTAGCTTTAGATCAAGATATTACAACTGGAGGAATTGCAGGTGGTACAGGTAATTTTGTTCAGTTATTTAGCGAAGGTTTTGCACCTAACGCTTTTTTCTTGTACAAACAATTGTATGATACAAATGGAGACCCAATAGAAGGTGGTTACGCAGATTTGAATGGAGATGGAATCTTAAATCAACAAGATAGGTACCTAAAAGAAGATCCTCAAGGAAATGTAACGTTTGGTTTTCAATCAAATTTTAATTACAAAAATTTTGATTTAGCTTTTAACTTAAGAGCTAGTGTTGGTAACTATGTTTACAATAATGTAAATTCTAGTTTAGCACAATATGATCTTATTCAAGACAATGCTGTTTTAGGAAATATACCAACATCAGTTTTAGAAACTAATTTCAATAGTACTTCAGATGTTATACTTTCTGATATTTATTTAGAAAACGCATCTTTTTTAAGAATGGACAACATAACTTTAGGATACACTTTTGATAGACCTATCAAAAAATTTGCATCAAACAGCATCCGTTTATGGGCTGGTATGCAAAATGTTTTTATACTTTCTGACTATTCTGGTTTAGATCCAGAAGTTTTTAATGGTATTGATAATAATATATACCCAAGACCAAGAACTATTTTGGTTGGTGCTAACATTAAATTTTAATAAATAATTAATAATGAGAAAAATATTTAAAATAGAAAAAATAGCAATCCTATTTTTGATTATGGTTGTTTCGCTATCATCTTGTACAAAAGATTTAGACATTACACCACAAGATGATCAAGATTTATTAGGAGAAGATTTTTTTGCAAAAGAAACTGCCTATAAAGAATTATTAGCGGGTGTTTATGCTAATTTATCTTTAACAGGTGTAGATGGAGAAGGTTCATCAAACATTGATGGTTTAGATGCAGGAACAAGTCAGTTTGGTAGAGTATTATTATACTTACAAACCTTATCTGCAGATCAAATGATTTGGTCTTATGAAAATGATCCAGGAACTCGTGAAATTCAACGTAATATTTGGAATGCAGATGATCCTATCATTTATGGAATGTTTGGTAGAACGCATGTAACCATTGCTTTTGCTAACAATTTTTTGAGAGAAACTACTGACGAAAAATTAACTGAACGAAATGTATCTGATGCTACAAGAACTGAAATCGTAAAGTTTAGAGCAGAAGCACGTTTGTTAAGAGCAATGTCTTATTATTATATGATGGATTTATTTGGTCAAGCAAATTTTTCAACAGAAGAAGATGCTATTAATACAAGACCTGTAGCTTATAACAGACAACAATTATTTGATTTTATTGAAGCTGAATTAACTGCAATCGAACCAAATTTATCAGACCCAATGAATGTTGAACATGGTAGAGCTAGCAAAGGGGTTGCTTGGATGATTTTAGCTAAAATCTATTTAAATGCAGAAGTGTACATTGGTCAACCAAAATATACGGAAGCATTAGACAATTGTAAGAAGATTATAGCAGGTGGGTATTCTTTAGCCAATAATTATCTTCATAATTTTATGGCAGATAACAATACAAATTCAGCAGTTAACGAAATTATTTTTCCATTAATTTCAGATGGATTGATAACAAAAAACTTTGGACCAACAACTGTTATGATTAACGGTTCTGTAGGTAGTATAGAATCCAATGGTGCTCCTTTAGGAGTTTCTGCTGGTGGTTGGGGAGGCGCTTTGCGTTTAAGAAAAGAATTTGTACAACTTTTTGATGCCAGCATCTACAATAACGATACTAGAAATACTATTATTTCTGCTGGTAGAGATATAGAAATTAGAGATATTTCTAACCAAGATCAAGGTTTTATTTTAGAAAAATATTCTAATGCAACTTCAACAGGTGGTTTTGGAGTAGATCAAACTTTGGTAGATACAGATTTTCCATTATTTAGATTAGCAGATGTATACTTAATGTATGCAGAAGCGCACTTAAGAGGTGGTGCTGGTGCAAATCCTGCAGACCTTACGCAATACATTAATGCTTTAAGAACAAGAGCAAATAATCCACAAAATAATTTAACAATTGCAGACATCGATTTAGATTTTATTATTGATGAAAGAGCAAGAGAATTACATTGGGAAGCTCATAGAAGACAAGATTTAATTCGTTTTGGAAGATTTACAGGAGGTTCTTATAACTGGGCTTGGAAAGGAAATGGTACCAATGGTATTGCATTGCCTGCTCACTTAAAACTTTACCCAATTCCTGCTGCTAGTTTAGCATCAAACCCAAGTTTAATTCAAAATGATGGTTACTAATTTTAAAAATAAATTACAAATGATGAAAAATATTAAAAGATTTTCAGCAGTTGCATTCATAGGGATATTTATACTTTTATTAAATTCTTGTGATGATAATTCTGAATTATTTACAACATCAGCACCTACTGCTCCAAATTTAGCAGAACTTGGTTTTACTGATATTGAACTAGATGCAGTAAATACAAACAATCCTGCAATTACATTAAACTGGGCTGAAGCTAATTATGGGTTACAAACCTCTACTAATTATGCAATTCAATTTTCAAATGATGCAGAATTTACTGCACCTGTTGTAGCAGCAACCACAACTGGTAGAACTACAATTACATTATCTGTAAACGAAGTAAATGCTGCAGCTGGTAATGCAGGCTTAAATCCTTTTGAATGGGGAACTTTATACGCAAGAATCGTGTCATCTTTAGGTACACAAAATGGCGTAACTTCTGCTTCAAATAGCATTCAATTTCGTGTATATCCTTATTTCAACTACACTTTTGATGATTACTTTTTAGTAGGTAATGGAGTAGCTCCAGGTTGGGATAATGATAGTGCTAATCAAAACCCACCTTTATTTAGAGATGGTTCAGATAGTAACCTGTATCATTATACAGGATTAATCCAAAATGGAAGTGGAGATTACAATGAAGGTAGGTTTAAAATTTTAGAATCTACAGGAATGTGGCAACCACAATGGGGCGATTCTAGAAATGAAGGTAGTGATGACCCAAGTGAAAGTGGAGATATCGCTGGTAACCCAGGAACACAATCTGGAGATCCAGGAAGATTTGGAGTAACCTCTACTGGATATTATACATTTACAATAAATTTTGCAACAAGAAAGTACACATTAGTACCTTTTGATGCTACAGGCGCAACAAGCCCAAGTTCTTTAACTATTCAAGGATCAAGCACTGCAGATGTAACCATGAATCAATTAAGTTTTGACGGTCATTTATGGTATGCTAAAAGTGTAAGATTAACTCCTGGAGATGTTAAATTTACAACAGGTGCTGGCACAAGTTGGGGAAGTGCTTCTTCTTTTTCTGGTGTTGCAACTGCTGGTGGAGAGGCAATTCCTGTAATTGTAGAAGATGATTACGATGTTTGGTTTAATGATTTAACAGGTCGTTATATTTTAATTCCAATAAACTTATAATATCAACTTAATTTTAAAATATAAAAAATGAAAAATTATATAAAAAAATTAAGCTATTTATTCTTATCCTTAACACTTTTATTAGGTGCTTGTGATGTAGAAGAAAGCTTAACAATTACAAGTCCAGATCCTGAATTTGTTTTAAACACACCAGGTATTAGCAACATTTTCTTAAATTTTGAATTGCCAGACAATCCTGCATTCACAATTAATTGGATAGATGAGGTAAATGCACCTGCAACATATACTGTAGAAATGTCTACAGATGCAGAATTTACAAACCCTATTGCATTAGGTAGTACAGACAAGAATAACTTTTCTATGACTGTATCTGAATTTAATACTGTTTTAGACAATGCTGGTGTGCAATCGTTTTCTGCTACAGCTGTATATATGAGAGTAAATACAGGCGCAGCTATTTCTAACGTAGTTTTATTTCAAGTTTCTAAATTTGCGGTACAATTACCTACTATTACTGCTCCAAATTCTGGAGATTCTTTTACACTTTCTGATGTAGATCCTGATGCTGTTGCAATGACAGTTACTTGGGAAGATCCAGAAATTACAACTACTTCAACTGTAGATGTTACTTATCAGTTAGAAGTTGCAGAAGCTGGAACAGATTTTGCAAATGTTTTTTCTTTAGGAGAAACAGAAGAAAATACATTAGACATTAATCATGGAAATTTAAATACGTACGTACTTGATAATAATGGTGAAGCTGGAAATGCTAAAGATTTTGATTTTAGGATTAAAGCAATTGCAAGAACAGCAGCTGGAGACTTATTTAGAAGTTCTGCAGCAATTACACTTTCAATAACTCCTTATGATGTTGCATTAGCTCCTATTTTATATGTAGTTGGTGCTGGTGCTGTTGATGCTGGTTGGGGATGGGATTCTCCAGTAGAATTAGTATTACAAGGTAAAAAATGGTCTGGAAATATTAACTTATCTCCAGATAATGGTGGTAACTTTAGGTTTTTTACAGACGCATCTTTAACATGGGGTTCACCAAGCTTTAACTTCCCTTATTTTACTGATAGAAATTATACAATTGATAGCAACTTTGAAGATGCTATGGATGGTGATAATAACTTCTTATTTACAGGAACAGCTGGTGAGTATTTTATAGAAATAGATACAGACAGCAAAACAATTACTTTAGGCCCACCAGTTGTAGGTCCAAATTGTAATTACGATCAACTTTGGGTAGTTGGTGCTGGTGCAAATGGTTGGAATTGGGACAATCCAGTTCAAATTGCTTGTACAGGTACTGGAGTTTACGAAGGGAACATCGACTTAAAAAACGATGCTTTTAGATTCTTTACAGATACTGCAACTCAATGGGGTTCTACAAACTTTAATTATCCTTTTTATGCTGATGCAGGGTATACAATAGATGCTAACTTTGAAAATGCAGGTGATGGTGATTCAAACTTTAGATTTATTGGAACGCCAGGTGTTTACTTTTTACAAATTGATGATGTAAACAAAACAATCACTTTAGGTCCAGAGCAATCTCAATGTGATTTAGACCAGTTATGGTTAGTTGGTGCAGGTGTTCCTGATGCTGGCTGGGGTTGGGCTTCTCCTGTAGCTTTACCTTGTACAGGTGCTGGAATTTATTCTGGTGAAGTAACGTTTGCAAACGATGCATTTAGATTCTTTTTAGATAGAACATTAGAGTGGGGTTCTCCAAGCTATAACTTTCCTTATTATGAGGGAGAAGGATATACAATTGATGCTAACTTTGAAAATGCAGCAGATGGCGATTCAAACTTAAAATTTGTGGGTACTCCAGGAACGTACACACTTACTGTAGATACTGCAAACAAAACAATTACTTTAAATTAAGTTTCATTGAAGGCTGTACGTTAAAACGTACAGCTTTTCTTTAAAAATAATCTCATGAAAAAAAAATTACTTTTTTTTACATTGTCATTACTTGCGCTTATTTCTAATGCTCAAGTTACTTTAAGCGTTGATGCAATTGAGGTTGACAAACCTGTTACAATTACTGTAGATATAAATTCAACAAATAGTTGTAACGGAATTAGCAACCCATCTAAAGTATATATGCATGCAGGTATTGGCGATAAAACAAATGCCTTTGGCTTTGATGTTGTTGGTAATTGGGGTATGGACGATGGAATTGGAGAAATGACATCTAATAACGATGGAACTTATAGTATTACAATTACACCTCAAACTTATTTCGACTTAACACAAAATCAAATTGATAATGTTGCCAAGTTAGGAATGGTTTTTAGAAATACAGATGGAACTCAAGAACTAAAAAAGAATGAAGGAGCTGCTTGTGCAGACTTTATTTTTCCAGTAGGTGTTGTTCAAGTTCGTGTTTCTAACCCTAGTAAAGATTTAGTCGTTCTTAATTCTGGAGACAATTTAAGTATTACTGCACAAATAGATTTTCAAGGCTCAACAACTGTTCAAGGTAGTATCGAAGTTTTTTATAATGATGTTTCTGTGACTACAGGAAGTTGTGGCTTTCCAAACTGTAATGCCACAATTACAAACATTACAGAAAGTGGTGAAGTTAGAGTTGTAGGTACTCCTCCAAACTCTACAGAAACTGGCGAATATAAATTTAACGTAACAGTTGTTCCAACAGTGGTAAACGAAGCTTTACCAGCAGGAATGGTCGATGGAATTAATTATGTATCAGATGCTACAAAAGCTGTTTTGGTTTTAAATGCACCTGGTAAAGATTTTGTACAAGTAGCTGGTAGTTTTAACAACTACACACCTACTGATGCTTATATCATGAAAAAAGATCCAGCTTCTGGAAAATTTTGGATTGAAATTTCTGGTTTAACAGCACAAAAAATAGAAACGTATCAATATTGGGTTTTTGATCAATCTCCAGTAGCGAACTCTCCAAGTTTGGTAAAAACTGCAGATCCATTTTCTACGTTGGTTTTATCACCTTTTGATGATCCTTGGATTCCTGAAACTACCTATCCAAATATGCCAGAATATCCAACAGGACAAGAAAGAGAAGTTACTGTTTTACAAACAGGACAAACTCCTTACAATTGGCAAGTAACAAACTTCGAAAAACCAAAAAAAGAAGATTTAGTAGTTTATGAAGTTTTAGTGAGAGACTTTGATGCCGATAGAAATTATCAAGATTTAATTGATAAAATCGATTATTTTAAAAACTTAAACATCAATGCGATTCATTTAATGCCAGTCATGGAATTTGAAGGCAATGAAAGTTGGGGTTACAATACTTCTTTTCACATGGCTTTAGATAAGTTTTACGGAACTGAAGACAAATTAAAAGAATTTATCGATGTATGTCATCAAAATGGAATTGCCGTAATTTTAGATGTGGTTTTAAACCATGCTTTTGGAAGAAATCCTTTAGTTAGAATGTGGATGAACGATCCTGATAATAATGGTTGGGGAGGAGACAATAACAACTCTTCAGCAAAAATTATAAGTTCAGATAGCCCTTATTTTAACCAAGATGCAAGACACTCTTACAGCGTTGGTGAAGATTTCAATCATCAAAGTGCCTTAACACAAGAATATACAAGAAGAGTTATCAAGCATTGGGTAGAAGATTTTAAAATTGATGGTTTTAGATGGGATTTAACCAAAGGATTCACACAAAACTGTTCTGGTTCAGATGAAGGTTGTACAAATAGTTACCAACAAGATAGAGTTGATGTTTTAAAAGCTTATGCAGATTATTCTTGGTCTTTAGATGAAAACCATTATGTAATTTTTGAACATTTAGGGGGTGATAATGAAGAGCAACAATGGGCAAACCACAGAGAAAATGAAGGCAAGGGAATTATGATGTGGGGTAAAATGACAGATCAATACAATGAACTTACTATGGGGAATTCTGGAAACAAGAATTTCAATAGAATGGGACATAAAGCTAGAGGTTTTGCAAAACCAAGATTAATGGGCTATGCAGAAAGCCATGATGAAGAGCGATTAATGTATAAAAATTTAGAGTTCGGAAATAGCTCTACTCCTTCTCACAATGTTAAAGATTTAAACACAGCATTATTTAGAATGTCTGCTTTAGGTGCAGTTACTTTAACAATTCCTGGTCCAAAAATGATTTGGCATTTTGGAGATTTAGGAATGGAAAATTCAATTTTTACTTGTGACGATGGAACTTTCGGTGGCGATGGTTGTAAATTATCTACGAAACCTCAACCTCAATGGACAAACAACTGGTTGTCTACCGCAATTAGAAAAAATATTTATGATGATTGGGCAAGAATTAATGCGCTAAAAATAAATGAACCAGTTTTTGAAGGAGATTATGCCATAAGCTCTGGCTCATTGACTCCAAGAATTGATATTTTTAATACGGCAATTCCAGAATCTGAATTGAGAAATGTAATTGTTTTAGCTAATTTTGATGTAGTTCCACAAACTGTAAATACCAATTTCCCATTAAGTGGTGCTTGGGTAGATTTAATGGATGCTTCGAACAATACCACTTATTCTGCAAGTACGATAACTTTACAACCTGGCGAATTTAAAATATTCGGAAACAAAGCAGCAACATTATCTAATGATGATGTTACTTTAGAAAACAATATTTTACAACTATATCCAAACCCAACATCAACTGCATTTTATTTATCAAAAGAAGCTTTAGATGTGAGAATTTTTGATATTTCAGGAAAACAAGTAAAACAATTTACGAAAAGCGTTATAAAAAATAATACATTTTCTGTAACCGATTTAAATACTGGAATTTATTTTGTAAGAATACAAGAAAATAACAACAAAATGAGTACCAAAAAATTAATTATTAACTAATCTTAAAAACAAAAAACATGAAAAAAAATTATTTATTATTGATGCTAATGGTTTTTGCATCACTTGGGTCTTTTGCTCAATTAGGAACTGATGTCTATACATTAGGTTCAGATAATTCAAACAATTATGGTGGAACATGGAATGAAACATCAGCTGGAACTGGTTTTAGTGATTGGACTTTTGATACAGGAACTCCAAGTGGTGGTTTTGCAGGCAGATTTACTGGCTCTTTTTCTACAGAATTAGATGTGAGTGGTAATTCATTTGGACTTTTTGCTAATAGTGGAAATGGCGCTTCATCTGGTGCAACTACTATTTTTCCAAAAACATTACAAGAAGGAGATTCATTTCAAGTTGCTGTAGGTATTAACTTTAGAGATGGTAATAAAGGTTTTGATCTTCGAAATTCATCAAATGGAACTGTTATAAATTTTAATGTTAGTAATGATGAATATAATTTGACTGGTACTTCAGGGTTATTTAGTAATGAGTATGATGCAAATACAGTTATTACATTTACTTTTACTCAAAATGCAACTAATGTTAGTTGGACAGCTTCAAGAACTGGGGGAAGAACTGAAAGTCAATCAGGAACTGTAGCTTCAATTACACCTGGTACAATTACTAATATAAGATTATACAATGTTAGTGCTGGTAGTAACGATGATGGTGGTGGAGCTAGAAATTTCTTTTTTAATTCGTTACAATTCCAAAGTTTGTATTCTATAAACAACACTTCTTCTGTTACAATTAGTTCAACTGCAACTGTACCTTATTTAAGTATTGAAACAGGTAGTTCTGTAACCATAAATAGTGGAATTGGCTTAACAATTTCTGGAGATTTAGATAATAATGGTACTTTAACTGCAAATTCAGGATCGTCTTTAATTGTTGGTGGAGGTTCTACAGGAAATGTTACTTATAACAGAAATCTTGCAACTACAAACTGGTATTTTCTTTCATCTCCTTTAGCTGACCAAAGTATTGTTGATTTTTACACAAACGAATCCCCAGAATTAGGTTCTGGAACTGGTAATGCACAAAATGTGGCGATTGCATCTTATGATAATTCACAAGCAGATGTTAATAATAGATACGCATATTATACAGAAGGACAAGTAGATGGTTTAGATGGTGATGACACTGCTGATACTTTTATGCCTGCTAGAGGTTATACTGTGAAGTTAAATACAGCAAAAACTGTTTCTTTTACAGGAACTGTAAGAACTAGTAATACAGGAGTTCCTTTTACACTAGCACAAGGTGGAGCAATGGGTACTAATTATAATTTATTAGGGAATCCTTATTTAGCTTTTATAAATAGCACAACTTTTTTAAATGCAGAATCTACCAATTTAGAAGCTACTTTTTGGATTTGGAATGGATCTTCTTATGACACAAGAACAACAGGAACAAGTCCTAATTTTCAAATTGCTCCAGGTCAAGCTTTTTTTGCTGAAGCAAAAACTACTGGAACTGTAACTTTTACAAAAGGTAATCAAAGTCATGTAACTTCAGATACTTTTCAGAAAACTGTAAATACAAGACCTGAAATTACTGTTAATATTACTGATGGAACAAAAAACAGAAAAGCTGAATTATTCTATATTGATGGAACAACAACTGGTTTTGACAATGGTTTTGATGGTAAAATGTTTGATGGAGTTCCAAATAGTCTTGGAATCTTCTCTCAATTAGTTTCAAATGATAATGGTGTAAAATATGCAATCCAATCCTTACCTAACACAGATTTAGAATCTATGGTAATTCCTGTTGGTATTATTGCAGATGCAAATAAAGAAATTACTTTTTCTGCAAATGTGGCAAACTTACCATCTGGAATAAAAGTATTTTTAGAAGATAGAACTACAAACACATTTACACGTTTAGATGAATTAAATTCTACTTATAAAGTTACTTTAAATGAAAAGACTAATGATATTGGGCGTTTTTATTTACATACAAAATCAGCGGCTTTAAGTACTGAAACTGTTGTTTTAGAAAATGTGAGTATTTATAGTGCTGATAAAGCTACGTTAAGAATTGTTGGTTTATCTCAAGGAAAATCTACAATTAAAATGTTTAATGTTTTAGGAAAACAAGTATTGAATTCAACATTTAATTCTAATGGTGTTTCTGAAATTAATGTCTCTCAACTTTCAACTGGTGTTTATATTGTTCAGTTAGCAAATGAAGCTGGTACATTAAATAAGAAAATAGTTTTAGAATAATCTTCTCACTTAAAATTTAGACACATCATGAAAAAAAATATAGAAAATACTCAGCATAAAAATGAAGAAATTACGCGTAAAGACGCAATTAAAAAAATAGGAAATTATGGTAAATATGCAGCACTAACTGCATTAGGTACTTACATGATTTTAAATCCACAGAAAGCACAAGCCACTTCTGCTCCTTCTGACCCAGGAACTGGTTTTTAATTAAATTCTTTATAAAATTCTTAAAAGAGCTACTTTATGGTAGCTCTTTTTTTGTAAAAAAATATCCAATCTTGTCCACCCAGTTTTGTCATTTCGTAGAAATCTCACATAATGCTTTTCTTTGCTTGAGGTGCTTACAACATGACAAATTGAGTGGAAAACACTATTTATAACAACTCTATAAGTTTAGCAATTGTTATATCAATCTCTTTTTTCGTGGTAAATTTCGAGAATGAAAAACGTACTGATGTTTTATCAGCATTAGTATCATTTAAAATTTCTGCCAATACATGAGAACCTTTGTTGCTTCCACTTTGGCATGCAGAACCTCCTGAAACAGCAATGCCTGCCATATCCAAACTAAATAATAACATGGCATTCATCACTGGAAAACGTACATTTAAAATTGTATAGCTGCTTTTATCTAAGTTTGATGAAAGGCCATTAAATTCAATTTTATCTGAGATACTTTTTAATTCAGCAATAAAATATAGCTTTAAACTTTCTAAATAATTTCGGTCTTTTTCTAATTGATTCATGGCAATTGAAAGTGCTTTTTCCATGCCTAATATACTGTGAACATTTTCTGTACTAGACCTTGCTCCTCTTTCTTGATCTCCACCAAAAAACATAGGTAAAATTCCGAAACCTTTTTTAAAATACGCAAAACCAACACCTTTGGGTCCATGAAATTTATGCGCACTTGCCACTATAAAATCAATCGGAGTTTCTTTTAAATCGATTTTAAAATGACCAATTGCTTGGACAGTATCTGAATGAAATAAAGCATCGTATTTTTTGCAAAGTGCACTTATTGCATCAACATTTAAAATGTTTCCAATTTCGTTGTTGATGTGCATTAAACTAACCAATGTTTTATCATCAGAAGCTGAAAGCAACTCCTCCAAATGATCTAGATTTACATTGCCAAATTCATCAACTTTTACAAAATCTAACGAAATATTTTGTGATTTTTGTAAAAATTCACAAGTATGTAACACTGCATGATGCTCTATTTTAGATGTAATAATTCTCTTTACGCCTAAATTTAAAACGGCATTATTTAAAATTAAATTATCGGCTTCTGTGCCACCAGCAGTAAATACAATTTCGGATGCAGAAACGTTAAAATGTTTGGCTATATTTTTTCTGGCAGTTTCTACAGCAGTTTTTGCTTTTCTACCAAATTGATGTGTAGAAGATGGATTCCCATAATTTTCTTGCATAGAAGTAAGCATCAAACTTACAACTTCTTCATCTATTTGTGTGGTGGCAGCATTGTCTAAATAAATAGCTTTCATGTTGCAAAAATACGTTTTATTGATGATTTTTTTGATTCAATTTTTATGGAAAAAGTTTGACACGGATTTCACAGATTTTCACAGATGATTTCTCATAAATAAATTTTAAGAACTCTAAAACAACTCAAGTTCTTCTCCAAACTCTCAACTTCAAACTTCCATCTTCAAGCTTCCATCTTCAAGCTTCCAACTTCAAACTCCAAACCTTACTCCTCAGCATTTTGAAAAACATACACTTCTGTGGCTCCTAAACCGTATTTTTTATAGGAGGCATCATAATATCTAACAGGATATTTATTTAATAAACTGTTTAATTCAGCTTTTAAAACGCCCTCTCCTACTCCATGAATAAAGACAATTTTAGAGATTCGTTTGCTAATTACAAACTCAATTTTTCTTTTTGCAGTTTCTAATTGTAGGTTTAACATATCGTAATTATCTAAACCTCTGGTAGATTTTACTAATTGATTTATATGCAAATCAACTTCTAATACAACTTCGTTTTTGGCTTTCGTAAAAAAACTTTTCTTTGTTTTTTGTGATGCCTTTTTTTCTTGTAACAAAGGGTTATTAATATCAGAGTATTTAGATAATTGATGTTGGTCTTTGCCAATCTTTACCAATTCTGACGCATCAAATTTAAAAATCATTCCATCTTCAGTTTCCACAGAAACTTCCTTGCCATTTACAGCTGTTACAATGCCTTTTAAAACATCATCTAAAACTGCTACTTTGTTACCAATTTCTAAACGCATTCTTAACTTTCTCTTAATTAATAAGAACTCTTTATTATCTTATTTTTGTGGTAAAAATAATTAATGATTTTGAGGACTTCTAACGTTTCTGCAAAAAATTTCTTTTTAAATTCATCAAAGAAAATGGTGCTTTTAGAAGAAAGAAAAAAAGTACTGTTAAAAATTGCAGAAACTATTGCTTTAGAATACTCCAAAAAAGAAGTTGTAAACCTCAACTTTATTTGTACGCATAATTCAAGAAGAAGTCAATTAGGACAAGTTTGGAGTTTTTTTGCAGCCAATTATTTTAAATTGAACATCAACGCTTTTTCTGGAGGAACAGAAGTTACTGCCTTTCATAGAAACACTGTAAAAACGTTGCAGAAAGTGGGTTTCGATTTTCAGTTGGAAAATTTTTCGCATCAAAACCCAGCATATCGTATTTCTTTTGATGCTACAAAAAATAGCATCTTAGGGTTTTCTAAATTATATGATGATGTTGCAAATCTTACCCCTTATGTGGCAATTACAACTTGCAATAATGCTGATGAAAATTGTCCATTTATTCCCAATACAAAGCATCGTTTTCATTTGCCTTTTGTAGATCCTAAAGTATCTGATGGAACTGCACAACAAGAAGAAATATATTTAAAAACGAATCAACAAATTGCTGGTGAAGTCTATTTTATTTTTGATAGCGTGAAGAAATTACTTTCGTAGTTTTTTTATCCGAAGAAAATAAAAATGTTTGTTTCTGGATTTGTTTGAAAATCAATGAGGTTGTAACATTTCGCTTCTATGAAGCTAAAACTTAATTAATAAACTTTCAAAATACTTAAAAATAGCATTTATTATGTCTTAGCCATCTTGAATTACGCTCGAAATCTAAATCGATATGCAAAATAATTTCGTGAGTATTTAAATTATCAGGAATACTAATTGTTTTATAATCATAAGCATACCCAATTCTATATTTTTCTTTGATCAACAGTGTAAATAAAGCACTTATAGAACTTTGATGACGATAAGAAAGCCCTGCTTCTATAACTTCATTGTATAAAAAATTTGCATTTATATCAACTGAAATTGGTTGATTAGTGGTATATCTTACCATGGTTGATGGTTTAAACATGATACTTTCTGACAATTCAAACAATGCTCCTGTTGATAAAAACACATTAGGATTTGTTGCCAAACTTGTTTCTTTAAATCGGTCTTGAATGTAAAATTGAGGAGTTTCCAACAAATAAGGTACAGATAAACCTACATAAAAATCTCGATTGTAATACAAAGCACCAAAACCAACATTCGGAAAATTACCACTTGTAGAAGCGTAAACTTCATTATCTGGCGTAATTCCATCAAATAAATTATTATTAAAAAAAGTTACACCTGCTTTTAACCCTAAAGAAACTCTGCTAGCATCAGAAATAACCAACGTATAAGAAGCATCAAAATTTAGGTTGGTCGTTTCTGTTAACCCAATTTTATCATTTACAACAGTGGCTCCGATTCCTAAACCTCTGCTGGTTCTTCCATTAATAGAAAAAGTTCTGGTGGTTGGTGCACCTTCTAAACCAACCCATTGATCTCGAGATAAAACTGACATACTCAAATCTGCTCTATACCCAACAAAGGCTGGATTTATGATTTGCATATTGTATAAATATTGCGTGTAATTTGGCAATTGTTGTGCGTTCATTTTTAAGGTTGATAAAAAAATCATCAACATAAAAAACAAACCAAAGGTTTTACTCTTCTTTATTTTTGATACAATTTTAGCGCTCATTTTCATTATCTAATTAATTGTATAAAATTCTTGATTGGTTTTTTTACACCATCGTTAAAATCTAATGTGTAAAAATATACGCCTGTTGGTGCTGGTTTACCATTGTAAGTTCCATCCCACCAAACAGGATTTACATTGCCATTATTGCTATATTTATAGACTTCATTTCCTTGTCGATTAAAAATAATCAATATAAAATTCGGATATTCTTCTAAGCCAGACATTTTAAAAACATCACTGACACCATCATTATTGGGTGAAAATAAATTCGGATAATCATTATCGAAAATTGTTCCAATTCCAAAAGGTGATGTTGTATTGGAAACCGTTGTAAAATCTAAATTTAATTTTAAAAATAATGTTTCTTCTTTTTCATTTAATCTATCATTAATCGTTTTTACAGACTGGTTTATGGTTGATGTAAAAGCAGGAATTGCAATTTGGTAAAATAAAGATTTGTAATCTTGATTTGCAGTGGTTGTTTCGTCTATCGTTTCTAAATCAATAATAATAGGAATATAATTTTGCATCAATTCGTTATTAGCATTTAAAAGTCTGATGGTAAACTCTAAATCATTGCCTTCTTCAGCTTCTGCATTGTTAATCTCAACAATCGGATTTGGGTCAACATCTAAAATTGTGGCTGTTTTTGCCAAATCTTGAGTACCAATATTGTTTGTTAAACCAACACCAACAACGCTTATTTCTTCTTCCTCTAATTCATTTAAATTATCTAAAAGAGAGGTTATCGTAAACGAAACTTCAGTATTTGCATTGTTAGGATCTGTAGTACCTTCAATTGTATAATTCTCAAAAACTCGATTGTAATCTTCTGGACTGGTTGCTGTTCTGTCTCTTGTAACAATTTCAACAGAAATAGGTGTTGATGCAGGATTGCTAATGGTAATTGTGTGCAATAAATCTACACCTTCTAACTCACGAGAATTATTCATGGTGATGGATGGAGCAGCATCATTATTTAAAATTGATCCAATTGCTGTAATATTGTCGTTTAAAGTATTGTCGGACGTTATGGCTCCATTTAAAGTGAAAAGTTCTGTAAACTCAAAAATAGGATCTTCTAAAGTAGTGACAACAAATTCTGCTGATGTAGTAAATGGAGCGATTGTAAACGTTGCATTTGATATACCAGAATAATCGAAAGGTGAAATGGCAACATCAAAAACATCGGTGGTTGATGTGCCATCTGAAGTTGAAAAATTAAGTTCGATTGGTGATGCACTTTCAATTAAAATAGAATTGTCATTCTTTGTGACCAATTGAATTGTAAATACAAAATCGGTTCCTTCTGGTTGAGAAATATTGTCAATCAAAACAAAAATAGCTATAATTTCTCTCCAATCTCTCTCTGGAGTTTCCTCATTATCAAAGTTCGGGAAACTTAATGGAGTTTGTCCATTTGTAGGATTTATGCTGGTATTATCTGTATCAAAAGCATCATCTAAACCATCATTATCTGCATCTCTATTTAGTGGTGAAGTTTCTGGAACTCCATCACTATTTGCATCCCAACCTTCAATAACATCATCTCGAATATCGTTATCTGAATTGATGTCTATATAATCTGGAATGCCATCATTTTCTGTATCTATGGGATCGATTCCATTTGGATACGCTGTGTTAATTCCTGCTAAAGAAACTGTTGTGTTTAAGGTGATGTAATTATCCGTTGCTTGTGCTTCTATATTGTCTACAATTCCATCTCCATCTGCATCTATATCTATAAAATTTGCATTTCCAGTTGCATCTGTATTTGGAATAATATAATTGATAGTTGTGTTTATAGTATCATCATTTTCTTTAGAATTATCTAAACCATTTGCGCCAACTGCGTTGTTTGTACTTCCATTATTGTTGGTATCGTCAGTTGCATTTCCTGCTTCCAAAATGTCTAGAATTCCGTCATTATCACTATCTAAATCAAAATGATTAGGAATACCATCCATATCAAAATCAAAAATATCTACAATGCCATCTGCATTTGTGTCAGCTCCAAAATCTGTATCCCTATAATTGGGTATAGAATCGTTATCATCATCATCTAAAGGATTTAAACCATTGTATTCTAAAATATCTGGAATGGTATCATTATCATCATCAATGTCAATATCGTTTGTAATGCCATCATTATCTGTATCTGTAGAAATGTTTACGTTAGCCGAATTTGAAGATGAAACAGCTCTATTTAAAGGATCTCTGGCAGAAAATAAAGCAGTATTTGAACCAAAACAATTTTCATTGAAAACCACTTTAAATTCTACTGTAATGATTTCGTTTGCTTTTAACAAACCAGAAGAACCATCAAATAAATTTAAGTTTGATGTACCATTATAAGCTGCATTTATAGTAGGATTTGTAGTAGCTGTAGAGTTTAAAATTATGGGAGTACTTACAGAAAGTACTTTTCCATTACAAGCATTGTTTAAATTATCTTGTAATTGCAATTGCGTTATTTGTACAGACTCACTGGTATTTTCTAAGGTAATTTGAAACGTAACTTCTTCATGTTCTAAAATACCATTGGGTGCTTCGTTAATTGCAGATACTATTTTATTTGTGCTTGAAGAAGCACTAAATATAAAACGCATTCCTGCAACAGTACAACTACAATATAATACTGATGTAATAGGTGCAGTTGCAGAGTTTGCAAAATAATAACGATCTAAGTGATCTCCCAAACCATCTGACCACGTTACAAAAGAAAATCTAGTTTTGTTTGCTGCACTAGTTGCATCAAAACCGTCTGCATCTCCTTGTGTTTGCGATAAACTTGTTTGTTCAAAGAAACTATAACTAGAACTATCTATAGGACCAATTAGATAAAAGACTTCTAAAGCAATGGTTTCTCCTGCAGGAAGTGAATTGTTGGGCAATAATAAAGTGGTATTATCATCTCCATTAAAATCTGGATTTACAGTAACAGCTGGCCCTGATACTTGTGTAATTATAATATCATCGAAAGAAACTCTACTTAAAAAATCTTCTAAACCCATATTAAAATTAATGTTTTGGGCTGTAGCAGATCCTTCATTTGTGATAATTACAGTATTTATATAATCGAAAGTTCCGTCAGAATTTACAACTCCTGGTGGTGTTAACGATTGATTGTTAAATTCTGGCACATATAAACCAGCAGAAACAACGGCTTCTGTAGTATGAAAATCTGTTAAAATAATAGCATCTATAGCGTTGTTTCCTTTATCTGTATTGGCTGTTATGGTGTTGGTAAAATCGATTCCTGAGCCAGAAGGAGTTGGATTTGGTCTGGCATCACAAAAAGCGTTTACAGTAACACAAAAACTAATAAATATAGATTGCCTTGGGTATAAAATTAAATCTGATATTGCTGCAGCATTAAAAAAAGAACTTGAGTTTCCATCTAAAAATGCTGGATTTAATGCATCTGTTGTAAACTCTCTTGGGAAGTTAGTGCCTTCTGCAATATTTTCTACAACATCATTTCTAATGCTAACTTGGTCTACATTCACCAAACAACCAACTCCAAATGTGTCTTCTAAATTATTAATTAAATCGATATTTCTTATTAACGCAGCTTCATGTCTTTCTCTTGCATTATTTATATTGGTAAGTTGAACAGAATACACAACCTTGTATTCTCCATTAGCATTAAAACCTTGATTGCAACTCCCTAAATTTTTTATTTCTAATAAATCTTCTGTAAACTCTACAGTTAGCAATAAACTTGCAGAACTGGTAAAAGTACCATCAGAAATGGTGTAATTTATTGTGGGTACAATTCCTGTATAATCTGTTGTGGGAATAAAAGTATAACTTCCATCTGCTGCAATTGTTATACTTCCTTCTGCTAAAATTGCTGTGGTACCAGCAGTATAGTTAGTTCCATTTATTGAAAACTGAGTCACTACCAAATCATCTTCCTCATTGGCATCTGTATCATTTATAAATACTCCAGGAACAGCAACATTTAAAGTTGTGTTAATATCTACTGTATCGTAATCATCTCTGGCAACTGGTGGTTCTGGAGGTAAGTTAACAGTAATATTTAAAGTAGCAGAACTTGTAAAAGTTCCATCTGTAATTGTGTAATTTATTGTTGATACTGTGCCAATAAAATTTGGATTTGGTGTAAAACTAAAACTTCCATCCGCAGAAATTATAATTGAACCTTCTGAAAAAGTTGCATTCTCACCAGTGTTAAAATTAGTTCCGTTGATTAAAAATTCAGTAATTGAGAGTGTATCTCCATTGGCATCTGTATCATTTATTAAAAGACCAGGAGCGTTTTCAGTTAAAGGTGTGTTAACAAAAATAGTTCTCTCATCATTATTGGCAACTGGTGGTTCTGGAGGTAAGTTAACAGTAATATTTAAAGTAGCAGAACTTGTAAAAGTTCCATCTGTAATTGTGTAATTTATTGTTGATACTGTGCCAATAAAATTTGGATTTGGTGTAAAACTAAAACTTCCATCCGCAGAAATTATAATTGAACCTTCTGAAAAAGTTGCATTCTCACCAGTGTTAAAATTAGTTCCGTTGATTAAAAATTCAGTAATTGAGAGTGTATCTCCATTGGCATCTGTATCATTTATTAAAAGACCAGGAGCGTTTTCAGTTAAAGGTGTGTTAACAAAAATAGTTCTCTCATCATTATTGGCAACTGGTGGTTCTGGAGGTAATGTAACAGTAATATTTAAAGTGGCAGAACTTGTAAAAGATCCATCTGTAATTGTGTAATTTATTGTTGATACTGTGCCAAGAAAGTCTGTATTTGGTGTAAAACTAAAACTTCCATCCGCAGAAATTATAATTGAACCTTCTGAAAAAGTTGCGTTCTCACCAGCATTAAAATTAGTTCCGTTGATTAAAAATTCGGTAATTGAAAGTGTATTTCCATTGGCATCTGTATCATTTATTAAAAGACCAGGAGCGTTTTCAGTTAAAGGCGTGTTAATAAAAGTAGATTTTACATCGTTGTTTGCAACTGGTGCTTCTTGAGCAACAAAAAACTGCGTAAAAAATATGAATACAAAAAATAAGGGGGATTTTTTTTTCATCATTAAAACTAGGTTTACTAATACCTAAAAAATTAAATTTCTAAATCTTTATCATAAGGAATGCTTTTTAAAACATGATTTATCACATTTACACGAGCTTCTGTTTTTCTATTAGCTCTTATAATTTTCCATGGAGAAATTGTGGTGTTCGTTTTCTCGAACATAGCATTTTTATATTCTGTGTATTGTTCCCATAAATATTGAGCTTTCTCATCTAACTTTGTCATTTTCCATTGTTTTAAAGGATCACTTTTAATATCAGCAAAACGTTTTGCTTGTTCCTTTTTAGAAATTGACATATAAATTTTCACCAAGTGAATACCCGATTCTAAAATCATTCTTTCGAAGTCATTTACTTGATTCATAAAAATTTTATATTCTTCTTCTGTACAAAAACCATTTACAGGCTCTACAACTGCTCTGTTGTACCAACTTCTATCAAAAAAAACCATTTCACCAGCTTTTGGAAATTGCTCTACATATCTTTGAAAATACCATTGAGATTTTTCGTCTTCAGTAGGTTTTGGCAAAGCTACAATTCGCATATGCCTTGGGTTTATACGCTCTGTAATTCTTCTTATTGCTCCACCTTTACCAGCTGCATCTCTTCCTTGAAAAACAACAATAATTCGTTCGTTGTTTTTAATGGCCCAAGTTTGCATTCTGATTAATTCTATCTGCAATTTTACCAGTCTTTTTTTATAATCAACATATCTTAAGGCCTTATCTACACTTAAAGGTTCTTTTGATAGTAATGCTAATAATCCTTTTTTAGAATTCAGCTTTTTTAAATCTGATGGACTTATCTTTTTACTCATAAAGCTTAATCTATTTGATTGATATTTGATCTATAATAACGCATAACAACATTTGGATCTGGACTTAAAACTGTGTCTGCTTCCGATTTTCCTTCATAGTTAAATCGAGATAAAACATGTCTTATAGCTTCTAATCGTGCTACTTTTTTATCATTTGTTTTTATAATCATCCAAGGGCTGTAAGTTGTATGTGTTTTGGTAAACATTTCAGATTTATAATGGGTGTATTTATCCCAAAGAATTTGTCCTTGTTTATCTACAGGACTAAATTTCCACCTTTTTAAAGGGTTTTCTTTTCTAGCTTCAAAACGTTTTGCCTGTTCTTCTTTTGTAATCGAAAGCCAAAATTTTATAATGATTAAACCATCTTCATACATCATATGTTCAAATTCTGGCACTTGTACCAAAAATTCGTCATATTGTTTGGTAGAGCAAAAACCCATAACAGGTTCTACTACAGCTCTGTTATACCAGCTTCTATCGAAAAAAACAATTTCACCAGGATTTGGTAATTCTTTAATATACCTTTGAAAATACCATTGTCCTTTTTCTACTTCTGTTGGTTTATTCAAGGCTACTAGTCTACTAGAACGTGGGTTTAAATGCTCCATGAACCTTCGGATATTTCCTCCTTTACCAGCTGCATCTCTACCTTCAAAAATAATGGCAACCCTTTTATTTTGACTCGATATATAGTTTTGTAATTTTACCAATTCTATTTGCAATAATCGAAGTTCGTTATTGTATATAAGTGTATTTTTTACTTTGGAAAAAGAAACGTTTTTCTCTTCTATAAGTGATAGCAATTCTTTAGTACCGCTAATATTTTTAAAATCCTCTTCACTTAAAGTCCCTTTTGTATTCATGTATATAATTTGATACGTCTAAAATAAAAACTTTTTTATAAATGAGTTAAATAAATATCATTTTAAATTGATATCTATATATTTGCTTATGGCTAAATATCGATTCCTCTTTTGCTTCCTATTCATTTCTTTTAACGTAATTTCTCAAGAAAAATTTTCTAAAGAAATTAGTTTTATCACAGATAACGATTTGTATGTTTCCTTTAATAGAGATCGTTATTATACAAATGGTATGTTTTTAAATTATAGATATATTACAAAAAACGAAAATTTAAAATTAGAAAAAAAGATTTTTGAATGGGAAATTGGTCATGAAATGTTTACTCCAAACAAATCTATAGTACAAACAATTGATGAGCATGACAGGCCTTTTGCAGGGCATTTATATGGAAGTTTTGGTGTTAAAAACGTTTATAAAAACAATAAAATTTTAAATTACACTTTGCAAGTTGGTGTTATTGGTCCCAATGCTTTTGGAAAAGAATTGCAAGATTTTATACATGGTATTTATGGTTTTCAAAAAGCTACAGGTTGGCAATTTCAAATAAAAAATGCTTTTGCTTTAAATTTTGATGTTGATTACATTCGTTTTTTGGGTAAAAATGAAACAAATACCGTAGATTTTTCTTGGGTAAACACAGCAAGAGTAGGAACTGTTTACACCAATATTAATGCTGGCTTTTATGTTAGATTTGGTTTAAATCCATTGGAGAAAATTATAAATTCTATCGCATTTAACACCAATTTAAATGATGAAACCACAAATTCTAAAAGAGCTAAAGAATCTTTCTTTTTTATGAAACCAATGTTAAGATATGCTTTTTATGATGCTACTTTACAAGGTAGTTTCCTAAATGAAACAAGTTTAGTTACTAAAGATTTAATTTCTGTAGTTTTCAATATTGAAATAGGTTTAAAGTTTACTGCAAACCGTTTTAATTTTGGATATACTTTTAATTATAACACAAGTAAATCTGAAGGTTTACGATATTCATATGGAAATAAATACGGCACTTTAAACGTAAACTATTTACTGCCTTAATCCACAAAAAAATCTTCTTTAAAACCAATTAAATATAAGGTTTCTTGCGCTCTTGTAATGGCAGTGTATAACCACCTAAAATATTCTTTAGAAACACCATCTGGCAAATAAGGTTGCTCTATAAAAACGGTTTTCCATTGCCCACCTTGAGATTTATGACAGGTCATAGCATATGAAAACTTTACTTGCAAAGCATTAAAATAAATGTTCTTTTTAATGGCTAAAAACTGCTTAAATTTCGATTTTTCATCAGCATAATCTTCTTTAACTGCTTGGTATAATTTGTTAGATTCTTCATAGGTTAAAGAGGGACTTTCACTGGTAAGTGTATCTAACAATAAAACCGTTTCAAAAGGTTGCATGTCTGGATAATCAATCATTTTTAACTCTACTTCTGCGAATTTAAATCCATATAATTCTTTGATGGAAAATATTTTTAAAACCTGGCAAATATCACCATTCGCAATAAAACCTGCAGTTGAATTTTCTTTTAACCAATAGTAATTATTTTTTACAACCATTACAAAATCACCCGCAGAAATTTCGTTTTCTTGGCCGCGAATTTGCATTCTAATTTGTTGGTTATATTGATTTGCTCTTTTGTTGGAACGTACAATAAAAGCAGTATCTTCTACTCCATCATTATCATAAGCTGTTACTAAAGCGTCTTCTATATCATACCCATCAATTAATCTTTTAATATCTGGAAACTTAATATCAAACTGAAAAGCATCAATTTCATTTTGCATTTGCAACCTTAATTGTGTTGCATTTGCTAAAATGCCAGAATTTTCATGTTGACGCATCACTTCATCCAACTCAATTTCTGTAACATTTTTATGATAATCGTATTGCAAAGTATCTTCTTCTAAAGCAGGACTAATATTTAATTTTACTGGCGGAAGTTGAGCTGTATCTCCAATAAAAACCAACTTACAATTGTGTCCTGAATACACATATTTTATTAAATCGTCTAACAAAGAACCTGTTTCAAACAATTTTTGATTTTGTCTACTATCAGGAATCATGGAAGCTTCATCCACCATAAAAATAGTATTTCTATGCTTGTTCGTTTGCAAAACAAAATCTACACCTCCATTGGCTTGTTTTTTTGGAAAATATATTTTTTTATGAATTGTAAAGGCTGGTCTTTTAGAATATATTGCAATTACTTTTGCTGCTCTACCTGTTGGCGCTAATAAAACAGCTTTTTTACCTGCAGACGCAAGTGCATTTACAAAGGTACTTATTGTTGTTGTTTTACCTGTACCTGCGTATCCTTTTAGTAAAAAGATGGCATCCTTATCATTATCAAAAATAAATTTGCTTAATAAATTTAATAATTCAGTTTGTTTTTGTGTAGGTACATGTGGAAACTTTTTAGTAAGTTCGTTATAAAAATCTGCAGGTATTTTAATCATATAGAAAATAAAATATCAAAGATACATTGATTTGTAAAGAAAAATTTTTATCATTGAAAAAAAATTGTAGATTTGCGTTAACACTATTAAAAAAACAAAATAAAAATGAATTTATTACTAATGATTTTCGGAGCTGTAATCGTTGCGTTCCTTATAGCTTTTGTTATAGTTAAATATCTACCTTTAAAATTAAGATGGCTACCATCAATTTTACTATTGGTTGCAGCAATCTTTTTAGGTTTTAAAATTTATGGTGGCATTATGGAGCCTATTATTTTTAACAAGGAGAAGGTTAAAAAATATCAACCAGTTGTAAATAGCTTAAAAATTATTAGAGATGCACAAGTAAAATATTACGAAGTTAATGGTACCTATAATGATAATAAAGCAGGTTTAATAAGATTTGTAGATACTGCAAGATTAGCTTTAACTGAAACTAGAACAGTTGTGGAGAGAGTTAATACAGGAACAAAATACAACCCTATTTATGTAGATCAAGAAGTTAGAGTTACAGATACTATTGGGTATGAACCCGTTTTAAAATATTTTGAAGATAGAGACTATAAAAACATGTTTCAAGTTCCTGGTGTTGAAAATAAAGAATTTGAAATAGAAGTTGGTTCTATAGAAAAAATACCTGGTTTAGTGGTTTCTACATTTAGAGTTAGAACTCCTAAGGCTGATATTTTAAAAGGAATGAACGAGTCTTTAATAAAACAAGAACTTGAAGTTAAAGAAACAAACCAAATTAGAGGTGAATATGTTTCTGTTGGTTCTTTAGAGGAAGTTAGTACTGGTGGTAACTGGCCTCCATCTTATGACAGATCTAAAGGTGGAAAAAAACAATAGTACAATTTCCAAAACGGAATCAAAAAATATAGCATTATCCATCCAATTTAGTTTGGATGGATTTTCTTTTTGTGTCCTAAACTCTTTAAAAAACAATATTACTTATTTTAAAGACTACCAGTTTACAGAAACACAAAATTCTCCTGAAAGTTTATTAGAAGCCATAAAAAGTATTTTTAAAAGTGATGCCAATCTTCAACTTGAATACAATAAAGTTACTGTAATTCATGAAAACAATTTAGCCACAATTGTACCTCATAAATTTTTTAGTGAAGATGCTTTAGCTGATTATTTAAGTTTAAACATAAAAACTTTAAAAAACGATTTTATTACCTATGATGAAATCGTAACAATAGATGCAAAAAATGTCTACATTCCTTATGTAAACATCAATAACTATTTGTTTCAAAATTTTGGCGAGTTCGAATACAAACATCATAATACTATACTAGTAGAAAAACTTTTAAAAGCTAATACTTCTGATAAAAAAGTAATGTACGTTAACGTATCTAAAAATACTTTCGATATCATTGTTTTAGAACATCAGAAACTTATTTTATCGAATTCATTTTCATATACTACTAAAGAAGATTTTATCTATTATATTTTATTTACTGCAGAGCAATTGCAATTAGATACGATGGCTTTGGAGCTCTATTTTACAGGAACTATTACTAAATTAGATGCTATTTATAAAATAACATACAAATACATTAAAAACGTATTCTTTTTAGAAAGTAACAATGCTATTTTTAAGGAATTAGAAATTGCTAATCATTCAAATTATATACTGTTAGGAACATGAGAATTATATCAGGGAAATTAAAAGGAAGACGTTTAAGAGCTCCAAAAAACTTACCTGTTAGACCCACAACAGATATGGCAAAAGAAGCGTTGTTTAACATCTTAAACAACCAATATTACTTTGACAGTATTGCTGTAATTGATTTATTTGCAGGCACAGGTAACATTAGCTACGAGTTTGCTTCTAGAGGCACAAAAACAGTATTTTCTATTGATGCTAATTACAATTGTATTCGTTATATAAATGAAACTGCAAAAGAATTAGATTTAGATATTAGTACTTACAAAAGTGATGTCTACAAATATTTAGAAACAACTTCCTTACAAGCTGATATTATTTTTGCAGATCCTCCTTACGATTTTGAAGAAGAAAAATTTTTAGCCATTGTAGATTTGGTTTTTGAAAAAAACTTATTAAAAGAAGATGGTGTTTTAATTATAGAGCATTCTAAACACACCAAATTATCAAACCATAAAAACCATAGTTATGACAAACGTTATGGAGGAAATGTGTTTAGTTTTTTTGAGTTGAGCTCTGAGGATATTTCTGATGAAGAAGAATAATTTTAATAATGAATTACAAATTTGTATCTCTTAAAAATATTCTTACAAAATTATAAAGTAAGTTGCTTTAGATGGAAAATATAATTACAACAAAGATTCTATAATATTACTAATTGTAACCCCTTCTGCTTCAGCTTTGTAATTCTTTACGATTCTATGAGATAAAATAGGAATTGCTACAGCTTTTACGTCTTCGATATCTGGAGAATATTTACCATGAATAGCTGCATGCGCCTTTGCTGCCAATATTAAGTTTTGAGACGCTCTTGGACCTGCTCCCCAATCTAAATAACTTTTTACCATTTCTGTAGCCGCAGAAGATTTTGGTCTTGTTTTACCGACCAAAGTAACTGCATATTCAATAACATTATCAGTTACTGGAATTTTACGAATCAAATTTTGAATGCCAATAATTTCGTCACCAGAAAGAATAGCATCAACTTTTTGAGCAATATTACTTGTGGTATTTTTTACAACGGCTACTTCTTCTTTAAAACTCGGGTATTCTAAATTGATAGAAAACATAAACCTGTCTAATTGTGCTTCTGGCAAAGGATAGGTTCCTTCTTGCTCAATTGGGTTTTGAGTTGCTAATACAAAAAAAGGTAATTCTAATTTATAATGATTCCCAGAAACTGTTACAGAGCGCTCTTGCATAGCTTCTAGCAAAGCTGCTTGCGTTTTAGGTGGAGTTCTGTTAATTTCATCAGCCAAAATAATGTTTGAAAAAATTGGGCCTTTTATGAATTTGAACTTTCTGGTTTCGTCTAATATTTCACTTCCTAAAATATCGGAAGGCATTAAATCTGGTGTAAACTGAATTCTATTGAATTTTAAACCCAACACATCAGAAACTGTATTTACCAAAAGCGTTTTTGCTAAACCTGGCACACCAATTAACAATGAATGACCTCCACAAAAAATGGATAACAACACAAAGTTTACGGCTTCTTCTTGGCCAATAATTATTTTACTAATTTCGGTTTTTAATGATTTATGTTTTAGTACTAAATCATTTACAGCTTTTACGTCAGACATTATTTACCTGTTTCTTTTTTCCAATTTTTTTCGAAAGTACATTTTCTATGGTCATCTGCCATTTTTATATAGGTATCTTTAATCTTCTCTTTTGCCCATTTTGTAATGGTTTCTTCTTTCTTTTTTGTTAAAGCTAACTCTTGTATTTTCACGTAATCATTCACAATATCTGCAACATGCGTATTTGTTCTGTCTTTCATCATCATGAATTTGTACATCTTTTCTCCACTTCTATTTTGATCGAAAAAAACCTCTGTAAATTCACCCTTTTTTAACTCAGCTACTCTTGCATACAAAGCAGGATCCATTCCTGTTAATTCAAAAGTAGATTCGCCTGTATATGGATTCACAATTAAACCTCCATTGTTTTTTGTTTCATCATCATCTGAGTATTTTTTTACAGCTTCTTCAAAGGTAATTTTACCATCATTAATATCTTCAATTAATTTTTCTGCAATTTCTCTTGTTTCTGTAAGTAAAGAACCTGGAATTTCTGGTTGCATTAAAATATGAGATACCACTCTTGCATTCCCTTTAATTTCATGTAATTTTATAATATGATACCCAAAATCTGTTTTAAAAGGTTTTGAAATTTGATTCGGATCTAAAGAAAAAGCCATTTCTTTAAACTCCTTTATAAAATTAGTTTCTTTAGTAATTTCTCCTAAATTCCCTCCATTTTGAGCTACTGTAGGATCATCAGAATTAATAATCGCTTTCATTTTAAAATTAGCACCTTCTTCAACTTCCTTTTTCAATTCAGCTAATTTATTTATAATTCTTTCAGTTTCTGCTTCTGTTGGTTTCGCTTTTAAAACAATTTGCGCCAATTCTATTTCCGCAGAAAATTCTGGTAATTCTCCTTTTTCTTTTAATCCATTATAAAAAATACGAACCTCTTCTGGAGTAACATCTATCTTTTCAGTAATTTTTTGTTGCTCTTTTTCGATCAAAAGGTTTTCTGTTTGCACAGAATATAATTCTTTTCTTAAATCGTCTAAATCATTAAAACCATAAGCTTTAATAACTTTATCTACAGAACCATATTGTTGTGTAAAATACTTGATACTACTATCTACTCTACCAGCAATTTCTGGGTCAGAAACAATAACACTATCAATAACTGCATGATGAGCCAATAATTTTTGTTCCATTAATTCTTCTAACATTTCACAGTCAGAAATTTTAATTTTACCTTCTGATCTTATGTCTATCTCTTGCTTAAATTTATCGATATCAGAATCTAACACAATGTTTTTACCAACCACAACTGCAACACCATCAATTTTAATTTTTTGTGCAAAGGTTGACAAACTCATCAGCCCAAAAAGAGCTGCGAAAAGCGTTAGTTTAGTATATTTTGAAATTGTTGTTTTTTGTTGCATCTTTTACTAATATTTTTTCTATATCTCTAATTAATTCGATTTTACGTCTGTGCAAAATCATTTGTTTTACTGTAGCTTCTATGTGGCTTAATGGTGCTGTATCATTCCGAACCAAAACATCATTAATAGCCACCAAATATAAACCTAATGAATCTTGTTTTTGGAGGAATTTTGTTTTATTTAACAGATTTTCTTTAGAAAATGGTATTTTTAACAAAACCTTATCTAATTGTGTCCAAATTGAATCGTTAAATTGATAATATTTAAAACTTAATTGTTGTTTTTCTAAGGCTTCTAAATCTTCAATTTTATCGGATTGAAAAAGGTCTATAAATTCTTTTTTATTGATGATATTGTTGTCAAAATGAAGGTATTTAATTTTTAATAGTTCTTCGTTTAGCTTAAAGTTTTCTTTATTATTTTCATAAAATGCCTCTATTTCACTTTCACTAATAACAGTATCTAATTGCTGGTTTATAAGCCTTTCTTTATAACTGTTAATTAATAAACTTTCTTTGTAGTCTTTTACTAAAGAATTAATTTCTGTAACTTCTTCTAAAGTACTACTGCTTTCTGCATTACTTAGCAATATTTGTTTTACAGCCCAATCGTTTATGTAACCTTTCACCAAAATAATACTATCTTCTTTGCTGGTGTTATTTGGCACTACATTGGCTAAATCTTCTCTAAAAAGTTTTTCGGTATTTACAATCGCTACAATTTCTGATGTTGTACTTTCTTTTTCTTCAACTTGAAAATATTCGCAAGAAGCAAACACACAAAACATTAAAAAAAGTACTGCAAATTTCCTCATTACTCTTTTTTATAAAATTTAATTAATTTTTTAAGCTCTTTATTATTTACTTCAATCACACTTTTATTTCTTAAATCTGTAATCCATTTTTCCTCTAAAGTATTCTGATAATCATTCATTACCTCTCCTTTTATTTTATCGAATTCTTTATTTTTATATTTAGATAAGTTGGTATCATAATGGTTTTTTAATCCTAAAGTATCTTTAGATGATTTTTCCCATATTTTTTGTTGCATCAACTCAAATAACAATAAACCATCTCTGTATTCTTGTAAAGTATAAGCAAATTCTGGCTCGGTTTTTTCTAGGTTTTCTTTGTAATAACTTAAAATCTCTTTGTCTTTAAACTCGTTAAAAAGTTCATAAACAGGTGCGTTATTTCTATTTTTAATATAGCTTACAAAAGCTTCCTGTTTTATGTCTAACTCATTAATAGTCAATAAAACTTCTTGCAAAGAATCTTTACCAATAGTTCTAATATTTTTATTTTCAAAAATAGTTTTTGCGTTTTCGTTCTCAGAAATTGTATATTTTTTCTTTAATTTAGCAATTACTGCTTTTTCAGATAATTGAGCTCTATCACCAGATTTTACTTTGCTTTTTAATTCATCTTGCATTTCCTCGAAAGTTTTTACAGGATGTTTTTTGATCAACTGTAAAATATGCCATCCAAAAGGAGTTTGAAAAGGTTTAGAATATTCACCTTCTTTTTGCAAACTAAAAGCTACATCTTCAAAAGATTTTACCATTACTCCAGTTCCAAATTGTCTTAATTTTCCTCCTTTAGATTTTGACCCTGTATCTTCAGAAAATTTTCTTGCCAATGTTTTAAACTGCACATCTTTTTCTAATTGATTGTAAAGTGAATCAATAAGTTTTTTTGCATTTTTAGTTTGGTTATTTATCAAAATATGAGCAACTTCTACTTCTCCTTTTGAGGCTCTTAAAGAATCTATTTTTAAAATATGATAACCAAAACGAGTTTTAAATGGTTCTGAAACTTTACCAACTTTGGTATTGTAAGCTGCATCTTCAAAAGGATACACCATTTTAAAAGCAGAAAAATACCCTAAATTTCCTTTGTTAGCTTTTCGTCCACTTTTTTCGTCATCTCTTGCTGATGGATCTTCTGAAGTTTCTTCTGCAACTGCTTCAAAATCTTCGCCTTTTAAGATTCTAGCTCTAATATTCATTATTTTTTGATACGCCTCTAACGTATCTTTTGGTGTGGCGTCTTTTGGCGTTCGTATTAATATGTGTTTTGCTTTAATTTCATTTTTAGTTCTAAAATAAGCATCTTTCACCAATTTATTAATAAAAACAGTATCTTGCATATAAGGTGCAGAAAGCTGATTTCTATACCCCTCAATCTCTTTAATGTAAGAAGGTAAGGTATCCAATTTAATTTGATATGCTTCTTTTACCTTCAATTTATAATTGATAAAAAGATCTAGATTTTTCTCTACATCTTTAGCTTCTTCATTATCTATGGCATCTAAATTTTTCTCGTAAATTCTTTTAAAATCTCCAACTGAAATTTCTTCACCATCAATCGTAATTAAAATTTTATCATTTTGCTGCCCAAGAATCATGCTTGAAACTGCTAAAAACAGTACTAAAACTAATTTTTTCATAAATCTATAATGATATAATTCCTTTAATTTTTTCAACCTTCGTGTAATAACTGATAATTTCATCAGCAGAATTTAATTTTAAAACGATGGTTATACTCACATATTTCCCTGTTTTAGAATTTTTTGTGGTAATAACTGCTCCTTTATTATCAAACAAACTTTCTACTTCTGCCAATTGATTGCCATCTGTTGGCACAATAAATTTATACATATAATCTGCAGGGAAATCTGTTGTATCTTCTAACTGACCTTTTAGTTTGGTATAAAACTCACTTTTATCACTCATAATTGAAAATTTATTGTATTCTTTACAAATAACAAGCCACAAAATTACATTAAAAATTAGTTTTATAAAACGAATGATTTATTTTTGTGGAGTTGACATTCAAAAGAAAATCAAAAATAATAATTCTAACACGAAAAACTTGCAAGAAAATCAGCAAAAAATAGTATTAATTGGTGGGCCAGGAACAGGAAAAACAACCGTTTTAAATGCCTTAAAAAACAAAGGTTTTTATTGTTTTGATGAAGTATCTAGAGCTGTTACATTAAAAGCACAAAAAGAAGGTATTGAACAATTGTTTTTAACGGAACCTTTGTTGTTTAGCGAAATGCTATTAAAAGGTAGAGAAGAACAGTTTTTAATTGCTGATAAACGAAAAGAAAACATCATTTTTTTTGATAGAGGAATTCCTGATGTTCATGCCTATATGAACTATTTTAATACCGATTATCCTGAGTTATTTTTAGAAAAAAGCAAAGCATATAAATACGATGCAATTTTTCATTTTTCTCCTTGGGATGAGATTCATACAACTGATAATGAACGTTATGAAACTTTTGAAGAATCGCTAAAAATTGATAAATTTTTGTTAGAAGCCTATTCAGAATTGGGCTATAAAATTATGAATGTTCCTTTTGGCACTATTGAAGAACGAACAAATTTTATCATCAATTCGCTTGCTTGCGATTTATGATCTCCGCTAAAAACATATTAAAAGAATACTGGAATTACACCACTTTTAGAGAACCACAAGAGCAAATTATACAAGCTGTTTTAGAGCGAAAAGACACCATTGCTTTATTGCCAACTGGAGGAGGAAAATCGATTTGTTTTCAAGTACCAGCCTTGGTAAAAGATGGTGTTTGTGTTGTAATTTCACCATTAATTGCATTGATGCAAGATCAGGTAGAAAACTTGAAAAAACGCAACATAAAAGCAACACTTATAAAATCTGGTTCTTCTCAAAATGATATGATTGCCCTTTTTGATACCATTAAATTTGGCAATTATAAATTTTTATACATTTCTCCAGAAAGATTACAATCGTTATTTATTCAGCAAAAATTAAAAGAACTTAACGTTAGTTTTGTTGCTATTGATGAAGCACATTGTATCTCTGAATGGGGCCACGATTTTAGACCAAGTTATAGAAATATAAAGATTTTAAAAGAACTAATTCCAAACACAAATTTTATAGCTTTAACTGCAACTGCCAACGAAAGAGTTTTAGATGATATTGCCAAAAACCTAAATTTAAAAAATCCTGCAATATTTAAAAAATCTTTTTACAGAGAAAATTTAGCTTATCAAATTTTTAATGTGGAAGATAAATTAACAAGGTTGATTCAAATTTTTACCAAGACAAAAACGCCAGCAATTGTGTATGTAACTTCTAGAAAAAGAACCGAAGAAATTGCTCGTTTTTTAAACGCCAATAATTTTAAAAGCAGTTTTTATCATGGAGGATTAGCTGCCAAAGAAAAACAAATTGCTTACCAAAATTGGATGTCCGAAAAGACAAAAATTATAGTTGCAACCAATGCTTTTGGAATGGGAATTGACAAACCAAATGTGGGCGTTGTAATTCATTTTGATTTGCCTTTTTCGCTCGAAAATTATATTCAAGAATCTGGAAGAGCAGGTAGAAACGAAAAAAAATCTTTTGCTGTTTTATTAAAAAATGAAAACGATATTTTAAAATATAAAGAACTTGTAAAAAAAGGCTTGCCATCAATTTTAGAAGTGAAAGAAATTCATAAAAAATTATACCAATATTTTAGAATTTCTACAGGCGAAATTTCGGAAGAATTGTTTCAATTTCAACTTTCCGAATTCAGTAAAAAGTATCAATTTTCACAAAAAAAAGTAGAAGCTGTTTTAAAGATTTTAGCCAATAATGGTATCATAGAAATTACAAATACCTTTAATCAAAAATCGACTGTAATTTTTAATACAAGTAGTAAAAACGTAATTTTTTACGCTATCAATAATATTGATACTAAAAAATTTATTGATTCATTATTAAGAACTTATGCAGGTGTATTTAAACAAGAGGTTAAAGTAGACGAGTATCTACTAGCAAAAAAAAACCAAACCACTTCAAAACACATATTTAGCATTTTACAACGTTTACATGAAGATAAAATTTTAGAATATCGACGTGTAAAAACAGATTCAGAAATTCAGTTTTTAGTACCAAGAGAAGATGACAGAACCATCAACAGATGCTCTAAAGAAATTGTTCAATTCTTAAAACAAAAAGAGAAAAAATCAGAAGATTTTTTAGCCTATATTTCGAATCAAAATGTATGTAGAAGTATCCAAATTTTAGATTATTTTGATGAAGAATCAACTCAAAAATGTGGCATTTGTGATGTTTGTTTATCAGAAAAAAGAACAAAAAAAGAAGATTTATCTTTAGATATTTTATCTCTTTTAAGAAAAAAAACAAGTTTAACATCCCAAGAAATTAGGCAACAATTACAGGCAAATGAAAATGACATTTTAATACATTTGCGAACTCTTTTATCTGAAAATAAAGTTCAGATAAATCATCAAAATAAATACCAAATAAAATAAAAATTATGAAAGATATACGAATCGTTTTTATGGGAACTCCAGATTTTGCAGTCGCCATTTTAAAACATTTAGTAGACAATAATTATAACATTGTTGGTGTAATTACTGCTCCAGATAAACCTGCTGGAAGAGGAAGAAAACTAAACGAATCTGCTGTTAAAAAATATGCGCTAAGTCAAAAATTAACTATTTTACAACCTACAAATTTAAAAAACGAAACGTTTCTTGAAGATTTAAAAAACCTTAATGCCAACTTACAAATTGTAGTTGCTTTTAGGATGTTACCAAAAGTTGTATGGCAAATGCCAGAGTTTGGTACCTTTAATTTACACGCCTCTTTATTGCCAGATTATAGAGGTGCAGCACCCATTCATTGGGCTATAATTAACGGAGAAACAAAAACGGGTGTCTCTACTTTTTTTATTGATGATAAAATTGATACTGGCGAAATTATATTACAAAAAGAAATTGCTGTTTTAAAAGACGAAACTGTTGGTGCTTTACACGATAAATTAATGTTTTTAGGGGCAGATGCAGTTGCTGAAACTGTAAATTTAATTGCAGAAGGCAACATCCAAACTATAAAGCAACCTGAATTAGAAGAAAAATCGGCGCCAAAACTACATTCAGAAAACACAAGAATTGATTGGTCTTTATCATTAAACACTATCTATAATAAGATTAGAGGTTTAAATCCTTTTCCTTCTGCTTGGACAATTCTATTAAATAATGGCGAAGAAATTTCTGCTAAAATCTATGAGGTAAAAAAAATAGAAGAATCACATAATTTGGAAGCAGGATCAATTATCACCTCAAAAAAAGAAATAAAAGTTGCTGTTGCAAATGGCTTTATTAATATTAAAGGAATAAAGTTAGCTGGAAAGAAAAAAATGGACGCAGCAAGTTTGCTAAATGGTTTTACGATAGCAGACAATTCTAAAATGATTTAAAACCTTTATTGATAAGCTTTTTAGCGTTTTTAAAGACTTTGAACATGGGTTTATTAACAATTTGCATCTATTTATTAACAAAACACTGTTTTTTTAGGGTGCTAATTTGCGTGAACCCTTAATACGTCTATATTTGTTAAGCTATTATAGCAAAAAACTTATAATTAATTTTAAAATTTATTTATTATGAACAAGTCTGATTTAATTGACGCAATGGCTGCTGATGCAGGAATATCTAAAGTAGCAGCGAAAGCAGCATTAGAATCTTTTACAGATAACGTAACTTCTGCTTTAAAAGGTGGAGATAAAGTTGCATTAGTTGGTTTTGGAACGTTTTCAGTTTCTAACAGAGCTGCAAGAACAGGAAGAAACCCTCAAACAGGAAAAACTATCCAAATTGCTGCTAAAAATGTAGCAAAATTTAAAGCTGGAGCTGGATTAAGTGATGCTGTAAACTAATTTACTGCAAAACTAATTATAATTAGAGGCTGTCTGAAAAGGCAGTCTTTTTTTTTGCAAATTTTTAAAGAATTTCGTATTTTTAAGAATGAGCAGAAAAGTTGTTTTTAAGACTTACACTCAAGATCAGTTGAGTCTTTTACCTCCCAGTTATGATGATTTAGTTCCAAAGAATCATCCAGTTCGTATTGTTAATACGATTATAGACCATGTAGATATTAGTAAATTAGAAGAGAGTTATAAAGGTGGAGGCACCTCAAGCTATCACCCAAGAATGTTGCTAAAAATATTAATTTATGCTTATTTACGTAATTTATATTCTTCAAGAAAAATAGAACAAGCTTTATCAGAGAACATCCATTTTATGTGGTTAAGTGGACAAAACAAACCTGATCATAACACAATTAATGATTTTAGAGGTAAAAGACTTCAAGAACATTTCAAGCCCATATTCCATCAAGTAGTTTTACTGCTTGTTGAGCAAGGAGTTATCAGTTTAAAAGATATTTTTGTAGATGGTACTAAAATAGAAGCCAATGCAAATCGCTATACTTTTGTTTGGGGTAAATCTATTAAAACCAGTAAAACTCGCATTGAAAAACAGTTGAAAGAGCTTTGGTCTTATGTAGAGAAGGTTTACAAAGAGGAACAACATATACCCAATACACCAGATTTTGAGCAGATAAATGCGGAGCAAGTTGAAGCTACAATTGATAAAATAAATGAAGTTTTACAAGGCAAAGTAATTGATAAAAAAGTAAAGCAGAAGCTGAATTATGCCAAGAAAAACTGGCCAGCTAATTTAGCGAAATATGAAAAACAAGAAGCTATTTTACAGGGTAGAAATAGTTATAGTAAAACTGATAATGACGCTACTTTTATGCGAATGAAAGATGATCATATGCAAAATGGACAACTCAAACCTGCCTATAATATACAAGCCTCTACCAACAATCAATACCTTACCAATTACACTTTAGCACAAACCACAGCAGACACCACTACTTTAAAAGAACACCTTAACAATCATATCGAAAATTATGACCAAACTCCAGAGACGCTCACAGCAGATGCAGGCTATGGAAGTGAAGAAAATTATACAGATTTAGAAGATAAAGAAATTACCGCTTTTGTAAAATACAATTACTTCCATAAAGAGCAATTAGATAAAAAAAGAGGAAAAACAAATCCTTTCCATCCTAATGAATTACATTATAATAGAGAGAAAGATCTTTATTACTGTCCTATAGGACAAGAAATGAAACTTATAGATACTTATAAAAGAAATACTAAGAACGGATTTATCCAAGAAATACACAGATACCAAGCACAAAACTGTAAAGGTTGCCCTTTAAGAACACTATGTCATAAATCAAAAACAAATCGAGTTATAGAAAGGAATTATAATTTAATACGATTAAAATCAAAAGCTAAAATATTACTCAACTCTGAACAAGGCATTGCAAAGCGAAAACAACGCTGTTGGGATGTAGAAGCTGTTTTTGGAAATATCAAACAAAACATGAACTTTAAACGATTTATGCTAAGAGGAACACGTAAAGTAAATGTTGAAATAGGGCTAATTGCAATGGCACATAACTTAAAAAAGTACAGTTTAACTATTTAGAAAAACTATACTTTTTTTAAATCTGAGTATTTTTTAAATCATTCTTAAAAAATCGCAAGAAAAAATTAACAAAATAAAAAATCGCCTAAAAAATGCTTTTTAGACGACCTCTTTTTTATTTATAATATTTTGTATATATTTACTTATGTCGTATTTAAAACCACATAAAGGCAGGTTGTTAATTGCTGAACCTTCCATTTTAAATGACAGCTCTTTTAATAGAGCTATTATTTTAATTACAGAGCATACAGAAATTAACTCTGTTGGTTTTATCTTAAATAGGCCTTTACCATATACTTTAAGCGATTTATTACCAGATATTAGTTCAGATTTTACAGTATATAATGGTGGTCCTGTTGAGCAAGGTAATTTGTATTTTGTACATAAAGTTCCAGAACTAATTCCTGATAGTATAGAAATAGATAATGGTATTTTTTGGGGAGGAAATTTTGAAACTTTAAAACAACTCTTAAATGATGGTTTTTTAAAAAAATCTGAGATTCGTTTTTTCTTAGGATATTCTGGTTGGGAAAAAAATCAACTTACAGATGAATTGAATATAAATTCATGGTTTATATCAGAAAATGATCTTCAAAATATATTTTCTGAAGACCCATCATCTCTTTGGAAAGAAAAAATTCTTCAAAAAGGTGGTGATTATAAACTTTGGGCAAATGCACCCAGTGACATCAACTTAAATTAAGCAGAAGTAACTTCTAAAACTTTAAGACTTTTTGCTATTTTACTAGAAAAATCTACCGTAAATTTTTTCTTTTTATAATTTGTAATTGGCTGAACCCCCATAATTGCATTCGTAATAAAAACCTCGTCTGCTTTTTGAATTTCGAAAGGAGAGATCGTTGTTTGCTCTAAAGTAAATTCTTTATTTTTAGCAATAATTTCGATAACTTTTTGCCTAGCAATTCCTTTAATACAACCTTCTGTTAATGCTGGTGTTTTGATAACATTACCTTTTAAAACAAAGATATTTCCATTAGCAACCTCTACTACTCCTTTTCGCTCATTAATTAAAACACAGTTGTCTAAATTGTTCTCTTTGGCAAAAATACTTGCTAAGGTATTTAACATTCTGTTGTTTGTTTTTATGGTTGATAATAAACCAGAATAATTATAAAAGTCTTTAAAAACGTCAACAGTATATGTTTCTTTAGTTTTGTAAGTATTTTCCTTTACTTCAATTAAATAATCGATTTCATTAGTTTTTGGAGTATACAAACCACCATCTTTTCGATACACATTTAAACGAACCCTAAAAGTAGCAGCCTCATTTTGTAAAGCAACTGTTTTTAAAATTTCTTGCTCTAAAAACTCTAACGTAAATTCCATTGGTATTTTCATACGCAACATTCTCATAGAAGCCATTAATCTAAAATAATGATCTTCCCAAAAAACAACTTTTTTATTGACAACTTTTATAGTTTCAAAAATTCCATCTCCATATTTAAAACCTCTATTATGTATAGAAAGTTGCATATTTTCTTCGGGTACTAATTCGCCATTAAAGTTAATCATCTATAAAAATTTTAGAAGTGCAAAATTAAGGTTTTGTTACAAATGAAGCACAAAAAAACCCAACCAAAAGTTGAGTTTTTTAAATTTTATACAATTTGGCTTTTAAGCACCAATTGTTTGTTTCAATTCGTCTATTTGGTTTTCCCAAAGTTGCTTGGACTCCTCTACTTCGTCTTCATCATCCGCAAAATCCGTAATAATTAAGGAAACATCTTTTGTTAAGGCATCTACTTGAATTTTTATTTCAAAAAAACTTTCATCATCTTCACTCTCTAACCATTTCCAACGAACTCTATCTTCAGTTTTTTTAGTAATTAATTCTGCTTTTTCTATAGTTCCATCCCATTCAAAAGTAAACATTTTACCTCTTGAGTTTACTTTATCTGCAAACCATTCTTGTAGATTAGAAGGAGATGAAATATATTGATATAGCATGCTTGGAGACGCATGAATTGGTATTTCTAGTTCGTATTTTACTTTATCCATTTTTATGTAACTTTGGTTCACAATATAAGTATTAAATTCTATTTAAAAAAAATTAAAAAGAGATGTTGCTAATCTCTAAAAAGTATTTATATTTGCACTCTCAAAAACAAAAATGGCGAGGTAGCTCAGTTGGTTAGAGCGCAGGATTCATAACCCTGAGGTCACGGGTTCAAATCCCGTTTTCGCTACAAAATTAAAAAACGAATTGTGAAAACAATTCGTTTTTTTTATGAATTTTATTTTTTCGTTTTTAAATAAAAACACATTCCAATAAATTTAATGTAGAAAACAATAATTTAAAAACGAATTAAACAACTCTTTTTTTAAATAAACTTTCTATATTTTAAACTTTATAGTCTTCCTTTTGTAAAACGCAGCAACTTAAAAAAAGCAACCATTATATTTACAAAAATCAACAAAAAACAATATCTTGTCAAAGCTATAAAAAACAATAAATTTCTACCAAAACTAACCTTTTAACAAGCGTAAAAGTAAACTCAATTAATGATACACAAAGAAAGATTAGAAAACCTAACCAATGAAGTTTGGAAAGGTGCCATAAAATTACGAGGAAAATTTAAAGCCAAAGATTACCCTTCTGTAATATTACCAATGATAATGTTGCGAAGAATAGAATGCGTTTTAGAAGAAAAACGTGCCGAATTTAAAGCACTAATTATTGCTAAAGACAACACTTTTTCTGAAGAATCTTTAGAGAAATTGCACGTAGAAAGTAAAGAAAAAGCACTAGAAAAACGTTTAGAACTCGCCAAAAAAGTAAAACAACTAGAAGTCCATCAATCTGTGTTTTTTAATAGATCTAGTTGGACACTTAAAAGCATTTTAGGCGATAGTGCAACACAAGTAGAAAACAATTTTAGAGAATTTTTAAAGAGTTTTAGTAGCAATGTAGATGAAATTATAGATAAGTTCGATTATAGAGCCACTGTTACCAAAATGGTAAAAGAAAAAAGATTGGCAAGCATTATTCAGTTGGTGGCAGAAGAAGATTTTAGCCCAACTCGTTTATCGAATATAGAAATGGGGTATGTGTATGAAAACCTGTTGCAAATGTTTTCGCAAGATGATGCAAAAGATACTGGAGAACATTTTACGCCAAGAGAAATTATACGAATAATGGTCGATTTAATGGACATTGATTTTGAACCAGATACTGCCAAAAAAGCAATTTCTTTATACGACCCAGCTTGTGGAACTGGTGGCATGTTATCTATTGCAAAAGAACATTTAATAGACAAAGCCATTACACCAAAAGGCATTAAAAATACCGAAGATTTGGTGTTGTTAAACGGACAAGAATTACTCTCACAAAACTACGCACTTTGTAAGGCAGATATGCTTTTAAAAGGCGAAATTAGAAGTAATATTACACATGGTAACTCTTTAATTCCTCATATAGAAAGTGTAAATGATGATGGTGACCAACATACAGGAAAACAGTTTGATTATATGATTTCCAATCCGCCTTTTGGGGTAAATTGGGGCGAATATGGCAATGATGTAAAATTGCTACAAACTTCTAGATACAGCCCAGGAATGTCGCCTTCTAATGATGGTTCTTTATTGTTTTTATTAACCATGATAGAAAAAATGAATCCTGCACATTTGGGTGGTTCTAAAATTGCAGTGTTGTTTAATGGGTCGCCTTTAAGTAATGGAGATGCTACACAAGGTGAAAGCGAAATTAGAAGACACATTCTAGAAAACGATTTGCTAGATTGTATTGTAATGTTGCCAGATCAAATGTTTTATAATACTGGTATTTATACCTATATCTGGATTTTAAACAACAAAAAACCAAAACATAAAAAAGACCAAGTGCTTATTATAAATGCACGAAATCAGTTTGAAAAAGAACCAAAATCTTTTGGAAATAAACGAAATAGAATTACAGACGAAAATAGAAAATGGATTAATGAGCAGTTTAAAAATTGGACAGAAAATGAAGACTGTAAAAAATTCCATACCAAAGATTTTGCGTTTCATAAAGTAAGTGTGGTTTTTTGGCAAGAAGATGAAAACGACCAACCAATGTGGATTGATGAACCGTTTACAAAACAGCTAAACAATAGCAATATTAAAAAAGCATTCGATTTTTATGGCGATTTTACCATGAACATCAACCTAAAAAATATAGTTTTAAAGATTAAAGTTGATGGCAAAAAAGCCTTTGAAACAATGGTGGCAAATCAGCTTAAAAAAAATGTGGCTGCTTTAAAAGACAAAACCGTAAACGAATTAAAAGCGTGGTTTAAACACCAAGAAAAAGACGCTACTTTTTACCACAGACATTATGTAGAAGACAAAGAATACATTCCTTATAATTTAGAAGCAAAAAACAAGCACAACTATATAAATGAAGTTTTAGCCAAAGAAATAGATTATAAAATTTTGTCTTGGAACGAATATGAACAATTAGGTTATGAAATTTTGCCCAACAAATATTTTTACAAATACAAAGAGCCAGAAAACAGCGATGTTTTAATTGAACAATTTTGGGCGTTAGAAAAAGAAGCTGAAGATTTATTGACTCAAATACGTGAATTGTAACATGGAAAAATACACGTATAAAGATAGCGGAATTGAGTGGTTGAGTGAAATTCCCACACATTGGAAAGTAAAAAGACTTTCTAATATATGTGATTTTGTTAGAGGAAATTCTGGATTTGGTAAAAA
Organism: Polaribacter sp. Hel_I_88; assembly: GCF_000687935.1. Classification (NCBI taxonomy): domain Bacteria; kingdom Pseudomonadati; phylum Bacteroidota; class Flavobacteriia; order Flavobacteriales; family Flavobacteriaceae; genus Polaribacter; species Polaribacter sp. Hel_I_88. The sequence continues at coordinate 3,962,217 of NZ_JHZZ01000001.1, forward strand.
TGATTTACTTACTGAAGGTAAATACGTTGCCTTACAATATGGAAAAACATACAATGTCCAAGAAGTTAATGAGCAATTTAAGTTTTATGTAAATGATAATTTTTATAAAAATTCTCAAATAGTAAATTATGGTGATGTCATTTTTGTTTCGACTTCAGAAACAATTGAAGATTTAGGACATTCAGTTTTTTACAATAGAAATGATATAGGGTTAATAGGTGGTGAACAAATTGTATTGAAACCTAACAGAAATATTTTAGATAGTAAATATTTATTTTATTCTTCAAAAGTGTTTGGAAAAGAATTGAAAAAATTTGCCACAGGAATAAAAGTTTTTAGATTTGATACATACGATTTAAAAACAATTTATAACCCACTACCTCCAAAACAAGAACAAATTGCAATTGCTACTTATTTAGATGAAGCTTGCAAACGTTTGGATAGAATTATTGCAATTAAAGAAGCGCAAATTGATAAACTAACAAAAAATCAAAAGACTAAAATTATTCACTTTTTAACAAAAGGAGCAAAAATAGATTCAAAATTAAAAAATGCTGGCATCAATTGGATGGATAAAATGCCTGTTCATTGGAGAAGAAAAAGATTAAAAGATATTGTTAATTTGAAAAGTGGAGATACAATTACTTCAACTAGCATTGGAAAAACTGGAGATTATCCTGTTTATGGTGGAAATGGATTAAGAGGTTTTACAAATAATTTTACACATGAAGGCTATTTTCCATTAATAGGAAGACAAGGTGCATTATGTGGCAATATTAATTATGCTAATGATAAATTTTTCGCATCTGAGCATGCAGTTGTAGCAACTCCAATATTAAAATGTGATGTTTATTGGATAGGAGAATTAATGAGATTAATGGATTTAAATCAATATTCAAATGCAGCTGCACAACCTGGTTTATCAGTAGAAAGATTAAAACAATTATATATTCCTTTACCACCTATAAAAGAACAAATAGAAATCTCTGAAGTAATTAGAAAATTAACCGAAAAAAACTTTAATCTAAAAAAGAATCTAAAATCCCAAATCAAAACGTTAAAAGCCTATCGTAAAAGTTTAATTCACGAATGTGTTACAGGTAAAAAACAAGTGGCAACTATTGCATCAAAAAAGAAAGAAAAAGCAAGTGTATAAAAAGTAAAAATTGGTAAAGTTGTTGTTTATCACCTAAAAAAAATTGTATGCCAAGTAATAAAGAAACCTTATTTCAAAATCATATTGCCAACTATTTGCAAAACAAACATAGGTATGTTGTTTTACAAAAAGAAACTGTTGTAGATAAGAATTATCATATTATAGAAGCACAATTAATTGATTTTATAACAACTACACAACCAGAAAAATATGCCACTTTACAAGAAAATTTTGGAACGGATGCCAATTTAGAAATCTTAAAAGCACTTAAAGAAACCCTTGTAAAAACACAATTGTGGCTTATTTTAAGAAATGGCTTAACTGTAAGAGGCACAAAAATAGAACTCTACAAACCAAAACCACGCTCTACAAAAAGCGCACAACAACTTGCAAATTATCACAAAAATAGTTTGTGTTACAAAACAGAATACCAATACAACCCACTAACCAAAGAACGCATAGATTTGGTAATTTGGTTAAATGGTTTGCCAATTATTGTTACAGAAATTAAGCACGAAGATGAAGGGCAAAATGCAAACGATGCCATTTACAGCAGTTTTTTAAACCGAGATTTAGAAAACAACCTCTACAAAATGCCTTTTATGTATATGGCTTTAACTGATTTAGAAGCCAAAGTGGCTACCAACCCAACCCATGCTAAAAACTTTTTGTGGTTTAATGCACAATTAATTAATAAAGCAGAAACTGTTGGCGAATTTCCTACAGAACACGTGTATAAATATGCGTTTTCTAAAGAAAATATCGTAAAATATATAGAGCATTATTTGGTTTTTGTGCCTGCTGATGAAAAAATAAATGAAGCTGGAATTTTAGAAAAACGAAATGCGTTTACTATTTTTCCTAGATATCATCAATTTAGAACCAGCAAAAATTTAGCAGAAGATGTAAAAAAACTGGTAGCAGAAAAACGCAGTTTGGGTAAAAAGTATTTGATTAATCATTCTGCAGGTTCTGGCAAAACCTTAACCATTGCTTGGATGGCAGATTTGTTAGATAGTTTGCATACAGCAGACAATAAAAAGATTTTTGATAACATTATTATTTTAACGGATAGAAAAGCGTTAGACAAAAATGTAAAAGACGATTTAAAACTCTTTGCACATTTAGCAAACAAAGTCAACTTCGCCAAAAAGTCTAAAGATTTAGCCGATTTTTTAGATAAAGACAAAGATATTATCGTTTCTACAGTGCATAAATTTGGGCACATTCAAGAAAAATTGAAAAAGGATGCCATTTTAAAAGATAGAAATGTCGCTTTTTTAATTGATGAAGCACACAGATCTCAAGATGGTAAATTGGCATTAACCTATCGTTCTTTTTTTAATGATGATGATAATGATACAGAAAATGAAGATGATTTTAATGAAGATGAAAATATCAAGGAATTAGAAAAACTGAATATCAGCAATCAGATTTTTGTAGCATTTACAGCCACAACAACTCCAAAAACGGTATCGTTTTTTGGTGATCCTTTTGATGTATATAGTGAAGATGAAGCTATAAAAGAAGAATATATTTTAGATGTAGCACAAAATATATTTAGCTACCAAACCTTATATAATTTACGTTTAAAAGAAGAAATACCCACAAAAGATTTTCCTGTTGGTGTAGTTAGCAAAGCCTTAAAAACAATTGCTTACAATGATGCAGATTTAATACAATATAAATCTGGAGTTATTGTTAACTTTTTTGAAGAAAGAGTGGCAAAAACCATTAATGGAAAAGGAAAGGCAATGGTTGTAACTTCTTCTAGACCTGCAGGTTTGCAATTCTTTAAAAATATAAAAACCATTTTAGAAGAAAAAGAATTGCCTTACAAAGTGCTTTTTGCATTCAGTAATTTTCCTGACCCAACAACCAAAGAAACCATAGACGAAATAAAGTTGAATGCGTTAGATACCTTGCATCAACATAAAACCATAGAAGAAGTTTTTGAATTGCCAGAATATAGAATTTTGGTGGTGGCAAATAAATTTCAAACAGGTTTTGATCAACCTTTATTATCTGCCATGTTTTTAGACAAAGCTGTAAAAGGTGTAAATGCCATACAAACCGTTTCTCGATTAAATAGAAATCACAAAGAAAAAAAGCAAGAAGAAATACTTGTGGTAGATTTTACCAACAACTCACAAGAAATTTTTGATGCCTTTAATAAACATAGAAAAGGTACGCCTTACAAAGAAAAAGAACCAGACAAGCAATTATTAATTGATACTTACAATGAAATTGATGTGTTAGAAGTTTTTACCAATGAAGAAATTGAATTGTACATAAATGCGTATCTAGATTCAGAAAATGCTGCCAGAGAAAGAGATTCCGAAATTGATGCTTTAATGAGTAATCTAAATCAAGATTACAAAGCACTTTTTAGAAAACGAGTTCCTAATCTTGAAAATCAAAAAGAATATGTTGCTTTGTTAAGACGTTATGCTAAACTGTATTATTTTATAAGACAATTTTTTAAGTTTGATGATTTTCTGCATGATTTTGTAGTTTTTGCGGATGTGGTTGGTAATATGCTTATCAACAAAGGCAAAACTTCAGAGATGAATCAGCTGCTAAAAAAGGTAGAATTATCTAAAGGTGCCGTAAAATATATGGGCATGAAAACCAATTTACAAGTGGTAAAAGAGCCTAAAAAAACAGGTTTAAAAATTGGTGGATCTGGAAATACACCCACAAGAACTACCATAGAATTAGCTTTAGAACAAATTGAAGAGAAATACCAAATATCTAAAGAAGATGCTATTGTTATTAAAGAAATTTGCCAAGAAGTTTCTAATGATTATGACATTAAAGAACGTGTTTTAGCCAATAAAGAGAACGAAAATTATTTAAAAACAAGTGCAACACCAACAGTAAAACAAAAAGTTAGAGATAAATATATAGAACGTGAGCAAATTGCTAAATTAGATGATCCTTTATATTCTCAAAGAGGTGGTATTATTTCTTTAATGGGTAGAGCTATTATTGAAAATATAATATCTTTTGCTGGGTAATTTATAAAAATGTTTATATAGTTTCGTCTTTGCGAGGTACGAAGCAATTTTTTATTTAATATATATAAAGTTGCTTTGAAAAACAGTAAATTAAATAAACAGATTGCTTCAGTTATACTTCTTTAGCAAAGACAGAAAGTAAAATTATTCAATTTAAAACGTATATTTACAAAAAATAGTTAAAAAATAAACCTATAGGTTAATTATATGAAAATATTTAGTACATTTGACGAACAGTATCAAGGCGTTTACTTGGCACGTTTTGTTGACTGTAACTTTTATAACACACCTTTAGACTATGAAACAGAACTCCATAAAGTACAGGATCAACTTCAAAATCCAACATATGTGCGAAATTTCATTAAATCTTCTCAATCTGGTTGGAAACAAGGTAAATTTAAAGATAAACTTTTATCATTTTTAGCAATTAATGTTTTAGAAGAAGCAGGTGATTTATTTGATAAACTTATTTTCTTAAAAAAAGAATCACAAAAGGGTGATTGTTTTGAACTATTATTTGATGAATTTGTAGAACTTTCTAAACGAGAAATTTATGATGATCCTGGAAGACGAAAAATGTATACTTACGATTTTAAATCTTTATTACGTTTGTATGGTATTCGTTTAGGAAATAATGCTATAATTATAACAGGAGTTGGCATAAAGTTAGTTGGTGCTATGCAAGATTGCGAAGCATTACAATTAGAGCTTAATAAAATGAACTACTTAAAAAAGTGGTTACAAGAAAAAAATATAACAGACTGCATACAATTTTAAAATGAGCAAAAACTTAAATTCAATCGTTGAAAAAACTGCTACTCAATGGATAATAAGAGCAGAACAAGATTTAAAAAACAGAAGAAAAATAAAAAGAGCGCAGTTGTTTGCTTTAGATTTGATGGATTATATGGATGATAATCATCTAAAACAAACAGATGTTGCCAAATTAATGGACGTAACTCCACAGCAAGTAAATAAAATTTTAAGAGCAAAGGCAAATCTTACTTTTGAAACTTTAGACAAAATTGAGGAAGCTTTAGGCGTTACAATTTCTAACCCTAAAATTATGGTAGCTTCAAAAACAATATCATATAAAAAAATAGGTAAAAAAATGCAAGTTGTGCATAAAAACACAAACAGTAGTGTAAAAATTGAAGCGAATTCAAAATCAATAACCAATAAAAATCCTGTTTTAAAAACAACAATGGAAACTGCAAACGAATATTTATTTACTGCAGATCAAATTTAAAAGAATTATGACTTACAATCAACTTGGTTTTGCATTAACTGGTTTAAAAACAGTTTCTTTTGCGACTATAGATAGTGCTTATAAAAAAACAGGCGAAGCTAACCTAACTTCGGAGCTTAGTTTTGGCATAGATACAGATAAAAATAGTGTGTCTTGTTCTGTTAAGTTTTCTTTTGAGAAAAAAGTAAATCAGCCTTTTTTAATTATAGAAATTCAATCTTTATTTGAAATTGAAAAGAAAGATTTTAAAACGAAAGTAAAACAAAAAAATGATTCTTATTTAGTGACTAAAGATTTAGCCATTCATTTTGCAGTGTTAACTATTGGTGCTTCTAGAGGAGCATTACACGCAAAAACAGAAGGCACAATTTATAATGAATATTTGCTGCCTACAATTAATGTAAAAGAAATTATTGAGCAAGATATTATTTTTAATTTTTAACCCTTAAAACTTTTATGAAAAATTGTTTTTATTGATTTTTTTATAATCAACCAAATTAAAAATTTTATTTTTTTTAATACAATTGTAAAACTGATGAAATAAATAATACTATAAATAAAATTTTTTTGGTTGTTTTTAGAGTTAATTATTTGATTTAGTAATTGAAAGCTGCAAATTAACTTTAAAATATTTTTTATAAAAACAGGCTTTAAATTTAAACTTTATCTCCAAAAAAAAAATACGAATAAAAAATACCATTTTTTAATAATAATTTCTTGCAGAACTCAAAAATGATTCTATATTTGCATCTCTTTACCAAGCGAAAGTAGCTCAGTTGGTAGAGCGTCAGCCTTCCAAGCTGAATGTCGCCAGTTCGAACCTGGTCTTTCGCTCAAAAGACTTAATTAGAAATAATTAGGTCTTTTTTTATGCCTAAAATTTAATGAAATTACCAAAATTAAGGTGAGAAGTTTATATCGAGCTAAGTCGAGATGAACCTGGTCTTTCGCTCAAAAGACTTAATTAGAAATAATTAGGTCTTTTTTTATGCCTAAAATTTAATGAAATTACCAAAATTAAGGTGAGAAGTTTATATCGAGCTAAGTCGAGATGAACCTGGTCTTTCGCTCAAAAGACTTCATTAGAAATAATTAGGTCTTTTTTTATTTGTAAAATTTAAGATTTTTATGTTTATTTCTAAACAGTTTTCATAAAGTTTGTCATCCTGGAAGGATACAACTCACAGATATTCAAAGTTAATAGAGTTATTGGTTATTGGTTATTGGTTATTGGTTATTGGTTATTGGTTATTGGTTATTGGTTATTGGTTATTGGTTATTGGTTATTGGTTATAATTTTAAAAAAATAAATTCTTTACACTATTCCTACAAAACTTTAACACAATTCCCACACAGTTTGTCATCTTTAAAAAACCCCAATAAAAATGATAAAAGTGCTATTCGTTATTATTTGAAAAAGAAATTGCAAACCGATTTCTAAAAATTGAAGTATTGAATATCAACAAAATAAAGTTTTCTTTTCTCTTTTTTCTATATACTTTTTTCCAACTTCAATCTGCCAGCTTCCGGCTTCAAATAGTAAACATCAACCTCTTTACAAACTCTTTAATTTATCACCAAAAAGCAACAACAAAATAATAGGAACTGCCAATAAAATAACAAGTATTGTATTTGTAGTAAATAATATAGGAGTTAGTAGTAATGTGAATGCAAACCCACCAATAGTACCTCCTAAATGTGCTGCATGTCCAATATTGCCTACTTGTTTTTTCATTCCGTAAATGGAATATAATAAATAACCAACAGCAAAAATATACCCAGGGATTGGTATTGGAATAAAAAACAAATATAGTTCCATGCCTGGCACCAATAAAATTGACGCATATAAAATTCCAGAAACAGCCCCAGAAGCACCAACAGCGCTATAATAGGGTTCGTCTTTATGATAATGTAACGTATACAAACTGCCAGCTAATAAACTACCAAAATAAATGATTAAAAAATATAAACCTCCAAGTTTATGAGCAACTAAATCTCCAAACATATACAAAACATACATATTTAAAATTAGGTGCATCCAATCTACATGTAAAAACCCAGACGTTAACATTCTTATTTTTTCATCGCCTTTTACTCTACCAACTTGAAACTTAAATTTATCTAAAAAAGCATAGTCATCAAAGCCTTTCATAGAGAAAAGAACATTGGCTACGATTATAAGAATTACTATAGGGCTTGTACCATTTAACATCTTACAAACATAATAAAATCTCTTTGGTTTTACATTTCATTTTAAATATAAATATTGATATTTGTGCATCAAAATAAATGTATGCAATTTTTAATTTTTGCTTTGGTATATCCTTTTATTTGGTTGCTTTCCAAATTACCAATGCGTTTTTTATATATAATTTCTGATTTGCTTTACATCTTTGTATATCATGTGTTTAAATATCGTAAAACAGTTGTTTTTAATAATTTAAATTTAGTATTCCCAGAAAAATCATCCGAAGAAAAAAAACAAATTGCTAAAAAATTCTTTCGACACTTCACAGATTTATTTATGGAAACTATCAAAGCAATTTCCATCAGTAAAAAAGAAATTTTAAAACGCTACCAATATAAAAATCCTGAAGTTGCCCAAAAATTTATCAAAGAAGGAAAAAGTATTGCTTTTGTAAGCGCACATCAAGCAAATTGGGAATGGTTTGCAAGTGTACCATTAATGGTTAATTGTAGAGCAAGAGGTGCATACACGACTTTAGGAAACAAATATTTTGATAAAGTTGTAAGGGATTCTAGAGAACGTTTTGGTTTTGTTTGCTACGAATCTTCTAAAACTGTAAAAGCCTTTTATGAAGATTTTAAAACAAAAACACAAAGTATCTATTTGTTAATTAGCGACCAATCTCCACAATTAGAACATACTGTTTATTGGCAAGAATTTTTCGGGATTAAAGTACCTTTTCATGTGGGTGCAGAATCGCTTGCTAAAAAATTTGATTTAGTTGTGATGAATTGCGCTACTAAAAAATTAAAGAGAGGCTATTATGAAACCGAATTCACATTGATTTCAGACAAGCCCAAAGAAGTTAAAAACTACGAAATAACAGACAAGTACATTGCTCTTACTGAACAACTGATAAAAGAACAACCAGAATTTTATTTATGGTCTCACAAACGTTTTAAACACAGAAATAAGTTTGAGAAATGGAAAAAAATGAAAAAAATTAAAGATTAGTTCGTGGTTATTGGTTATTGGTTATTAATTATTTGTTATTTGTTATTTGGTCTAAAACTAAAAAATCAAACAAGAATAGCACCTTGATATTACAAAAAGTTTCTTTTTTACCTTTCTTAATTTTTAATCCGATATTTGCATTTAAATTATAATTGATGAATAAAATCGTTTTTTACTTAACCTATCCTTTAATTTGGCTGATTTCTAGATTGCCAATGTCTATCTTATATTTAATTTCAGACTTTTTTTATGTGCTTATCTATTACGTTTTTGGTTACAGAAAAAAAATAATCTTACAAAATATCTCTTATGCGTTTCCTAAAAAGACGGAAGAAGAAAAGCAAAAAATTGCTAAAAAATTCTACAAACATTTTACAGATATTATGATTGAGAGTATAAAATCATTCTCAATATCAGAAAAAGAAATTTTAAAACGCTACACGTATAAAAATCCTGAATTGGTTAATAAGTTCGCTAAAGAAGGAAAAAGTATTGCTTTGGTAAGCGCACATTTGGCCAATTGGGAATGGTCTATAAGTACACCTTTAGTTTTAGAAATCAATCTTTTTGGTGCATATAATAAATTAAGAAATGAAACCTTTGAAAAAACGTTAAGAGAAAGCAGAGAAAAGTTTGGAATAACAGGTGCAACCACTGCTAATTTTATAAAATTGATAAAATCTAATTTCGAGAATAATATTCAAGGTGCTTATATTTTATTAAGTGATCAATCTCCACATATCGAAAAAACGTTTCATTGGGGTACTTTTTTTGGCGTTAAAGTTCCTGTGCATACAGGTGCAGAAATGCTAGCTAAAAAGAATGATTTGGTTGTGATAAACTACCGAGCAAAAAAAATAAAAAGAGGATATTATGAAACTGATTTCGAATTAATTACAGACAATCCAAAAGAATATAAAGATTACGAAATTACAGATAAATTTTTACGAATTACTGAACGAAATATTACAGAACAACCAGAATATTATTTATGGTCTCACAATAGATTCAAACATAAAGATAGATATAAAGAATGGTTAAAACTTCAAGAAACTAAACAGCAAACCAAGAGCTAACCAACTCTTTTTCAATCGGTGCTATTGTTTTATGTACATAATCGTTTTTAATCGTATCGTATTTATAATCTTTAGCCCAATCTTCTATATTTTCTGATAATTCTTTTAGAGATTCACAAACAAATTCAAGTTCTTTCGTTGTAATTGTTGGGTGTAAAGACAAACGAACCCAACCTGGTTTTTGCGTATTGCAACCAGATAAAATTTCGCCTTTGATCCTGTTGGAAGTTTCTTGATTTACATTCAGTAGAAAATGCCCATAAGTTCCTGCACAAGAACAACCACCTCTTGTTTGCAATCCGAATTTATCATTTAGCAATTTTACCACTAAATTAAAGTGATATTTTTCGAAATAGAAAGAAAAAATACTCAATCTTTTCTTTTGGTTTGGTGCTAATATTTTAACACCAGCTAAGTTTTCTAAAGTTTTAAATACAACTTCGTTAATTTCGTCTTCTCTTTTTCTGATGTTTTCAGTTCCCATTTTTTCTTTCAACTGAATGGAAAGTGCAATTTTTATGGTTTGTAAAAAACCTGGTGTTCCACCATCTTCTCTAGTTTCAACATCATCAAAATAATCATGTTGTCCCCAAGGATTTGTGTAACTTACTGTGCCTCCTCCAGGATTATCTGGAACCGTATTTTTATATAATTTTTTATTAAAAATTAAAACACCTGAACTTCCAGGACCTCCTAAAAATTTATGTGGAGAAAAGAAAATAGCATCTAAATATTCCTCTTCTACTTTAGGATGCATATTAATATCTACATAAGGTGCACAACATGCAAAATCTACAAAACATAGCCCATTATAACTATGAATTAATTTGGCAACTTTATGATATTCCGTTTTTATACCAGTAACATTAGAACAAGAAGTTATCGAAGCAATTTTAATTGTACGATGTTCGTGTTTTTGGATACACTTTTCAAACTCTTTTAAGCATAACAAACCATCATCATCACAAGGCACAACTTCTACATCTGCAATAGTTTCTAACCAAGAAGTTTGATTTGAGTGATGCTCCATGTGAGAGACAAAAACAATAGGTCTTAAGTCTTCTGGAATGGTAGTATAATCTTTTAAATTTTCAGCAACTTTTAAACCTAAAATTCGTTGAAATTTATTCACAACACCTGTCATTCCTGAACCTGTTGTAATTAAAACATCATTGTCATTAGCATTTACATGACGTTTTATAATTTTTCTTGCTTCGTGATACGCCAAAGTCATAGCTGCTCCAGAAGTAGATGTTTCTGTATGCGTATTTGCAACAAAAGGTCCAAATTGATTTGCTATTTTTTCTTCAATGGGTCTGTATAACCTTCCACTTGCAGTCCAATCACAATACACCAAATTTTGTTCTCCAAAAGGAGATGTAAATGTTTGATCTATCCCAATAATATGGTTTCTAAATTGTGAAAAATACTGCTCTAAGTTATTCATTATATTCTAAATTTACCTCCAATTAAAATATTGTTCTGAAGAAAGAAAAAATCTTGAGAAGCACTATCTGATGCATTTGTGCTAATCTTTACGTTGGGCATATTTATATAACCCGCTTTTAAATCTGCTTGAATAAAAAAATGTTTTAAAAATGTAATATTTAAACCAGCACCTGCAGAGAGCCCAAAACCAGAAATATGGTAATCATCATGTCTTTCTTGCCCTAAAAGGGTTGTATCTGTCTTTGGATATAAAATACCAGCTCCAAAACCTTCTGTTATATTTATTTGAAAACTATCTGAATACAATCCAAACCACCTGCTTACATCATCAAAACGATATAACTGAACATTCACATAATTTAAACCATCAGTGTGTTCTAATCTTAAAAAATCTTCTGTTAATTGAATTTCTTGTCCTGTATAAACACCATTGTATGGATTATTTGCCAATGAAATTTCTCCATCAATAGTTACAAATTGATCATTATTAACAACATACTTCATATGATCTATACCAATAGAAATCGTGTAATTTTCTTTAAAAAAATACCCTATTCTTGCATTTGTTTGAGGTTTTGTTAAATTGGTAATTCCAAAATATTTGCTAAATGAAAATTTAGAAGGAGTATCCTGTGCTTTTACATCTCTTAATGTAAAATCGTAATTATTGCCTTTAAAACGAATATCTGAACCTGAGTAACTTGCCCAATTCCAACCCCAATAAGCAAAAAATTTACCTTTATTTACTACTTTTTTCTGCTTATCATTTTGAGAAAAAACGGCAGTTGATGATAAAAGTAATAGAAAAAAAAATGTTTTTATGTTCAAAATTTTATGCTATTATTTCTTTGATTTCATTGATAAACCTTACTGCCAGAGCATCTGCTGCCTCTTGAGACTTTGCTTCTGTATAAATTCTTATAATTGGCTCTGTGTTCGATTTTCTTAAATGAATCCATTCTTCAGCAAAATCAATTTTTACACCATCTATAGTATTTACATCTTCGTTTTTATAAGTTGATGCCATGGTTTCTAAAATTTTATCAACATCAATTTCTGGTGTTAATTGAATTTTATTTTTGCTCATAAAATAACTTGGATACGAATCTCTTAACGTTTTACAAGATACTTTTTCATGTGCTAAATGCGATAAAAACAAAGCAACACCCACCAAAGAATCACGTCCATAATGTGAAGCAGGATAAATGATTCCTCCATTTCCTTCACCACCAATTACAGTATTAGTTTCTTTCATTTTGATCACCACATTTACTTCACCAACTGCGGATGCTGTATAGGTTCCACCATGTTTTTCGGTAACATCTCTCAAAGCTCTAGAAGAGGATAAGTTAGATACTGTATTTCCTCCTTTTAATCTTCCCAAAACATAATCTGCACAAGCTACCAACGTATATTCTTCTCCAAACATAGAACCATCTTCAGATACAATTGCTAATCTATCTACATCTGGATCTACCACAATTCCGAAATCTGCTTTTTCTTTAATAACTAGTTCAGAAATATCTGTTAAGTGTTCTTTTAAAGGTTCTGGATTGTGAGGAAATTGTCCATTTGGTGTACAATATAATTCTACACACTCAACATTTAATTCTTTTAATAAAGCAGGAATAAAAATTCCTCCTGTAGAATTTACACCATCAACCACAACCTTAAAGTTGGCTTTTTTAATGGCTTCTACATCTACCAATTCCAAGTCTAAAACTTCTTGAATATGTTTATGTAAATACGTGTTGTTTTTTGAGTAAGTTCCTAAATCATCTACTTCTGCAAATGAAAAATCCTCGCTTTCAGCTAATGCTAAAATTTGTTCTCCTTCTGCACCGTTTAAAAACTCTCCTTTTTCATTTAATAATTTTAACGCGTTCCATTGTTTTGGATTGTGAGATGCTGTTAAAATTATACCTCCATCTGCATTTTCTAAAGGCACAGCAACTTCTACTGTTGGTGTGGTTGATAAACCTAAATCTACAACATCAATTCCTAAACCAACTAAAGTATTGGCTACTAAACTAGAAATCATTTTACCAGAAATACGTGCATCTCTTCCAACAACTACTGTTAATTGGGTTTTGTTTGGATTTCTTGCTTTTATAAACGCTCCATAAGCTGATGCAAATTTTACTGCGTCTATAGGTGTTAAATTATCAGCAGTTTTTCCGCCAATGGTACCTCTAATTCCTGATATTGATTTTATTAATGTCATTCTTTTATTTTTTCACGGCAAAGATAAAATATTTCAAGTGATTTTTTTTGAAATACGGCTAGTATTAAACATCAATTTATAAAACCACTAACTTTTTCATTTATAATAGTTTATATTTTTTTATCTTTAAACACCTAACCAAACTACCATGATTCAACTATTCAAAAAAATAAGAAGAAAACTTCTTATTGAAAAACGTCTTAGCAATTATTTATTCTATGCAATTGGCGAAGTTTTTTTAGTTGTTATTGGTATTATGCTTGCCATTCAGTTTAGTAATTGGAATGATAAAAGAAGCGAAGTAAAAAAAGAAATTTGGTATTTAGATAATATCGCTGATGATATGTTTTATCAAAAAAATGGGTTGCTAGATCTAAAAATAAGTTTCGAAGAAACACTTATAGTTTCTAAAAACTTGCTATTAGAGTATAGTAAAACAAAAAGTTACGTAACTATTGATAGTTTATCTAAAAAACTAAATCAATTAATGCTTACGTACAATTACCCAAATATAGATAATACATACAGAGAATTACTGTCTTCTGGGCAAGTTTCGTTGATAGAAAATAAAGATTTATATTCTGAGGTGATTGGCTTTTATCTTTATACTTCTGAAATTGATTATCAATTTAAAACGAATGAAAACCGTGTTTTTTATGGTGAAGTATATTCCATTCTTATTAAATATTCGGAAATTGACTTGATAGATTACACCACAAATGAAGATTTATTATTTAAAGATGAAGAAGTACAAGATTTCATAAATTCGCAATTAAGTACTACAAAAGGAAAACAAGAACTTACAAACGCAATCAAAAATAAGATTATAATTGTATCTGATTATTTATTAACTGTTAATGAATCAATTGAAAATGTTGACAGAATGATTGCAGCTATAGATGATGAAATAGACACATTGAAATAAAACTAAAGTTTCACTTATTTCTCAATTACTAAATTAAAGATGATAAAATTCTTTAGAAAAATATACTCCAAAACTTATTTATTACTCGAAATTAAAATCAACTCTTCTTGTGGTTTTGTTAAATATCTAGCACCATCTTTTGTAACAACTGCCATTTCTTCTACAGAAATTGTTTTTTCAGAACCATCAGCAAGTTTCCAAGCATGAAAACCATCAAAAGCAAAAGTCATTCCTTCTTTTAATATTTTTTCTGATGCTGGCCTTACATGTGATGCTTGTGAACCTCCTAAATTCGGTCCAGCATCGTGTGCAACATAACCAACAGGATGTCCTGTACTCCACATTACATATTCCGATTTTGCTGCTGTCATTAAAACTCTTTGAGCTGCATCAACATCAACACCTTTAACTCCTGGTTGCATCGCTGCTAATGCTGCTCTGTTTCCAGCTTTACTACTTTCCCAATAATATTGAATGTCCTTTGGTGCTTTGGTTTCTCCGTCTTTTAAAACATAAGCAAAACGCTGTATATCAGAAACCCACCTATCATATACTTTAATTCCAAAATCAATTTGAATTACATCTCCTGGCATTATTACTTTATCAGTAGCATGAGAATGTCCTCTATCTGCACCAGAATTTACATTTGGATTCTGACTTGGTGCCCAACCATCTTTTACGCCATATTCAGCCATTTTTTGCTTTAAAAACTTGGCAATATCTGCGTCTGTAGATTTACCAGGAATTACCTGTTTGTAGGCTTCAATTTGAAAAGCTGCTGTTAACTGTGCTGCTCTAGTTAAAATTTCTACTTCTTCTGGTAATTTAATAGATAACCAATTATAAACGACGTCCGTTGATGAAACTAACTTGTTTTTATCATCATCCAAATATTCTTCTAATTCAATTCTTTGAGTATACGTTAAACCATCTGCTGTGGAGTTAGAGTCTGATGAATTAACAGCAATCATTTCAAAGTTTTGTTCTTTTATAAAATCAACAGCCATTTTTATTGCTGATGTTCCTCTTTCTACTGAAATTACTTTTTCATGAATATCTAATTCGTCTAATGCTTTAGATTCTCCTGAAGGCGAAAATACTAATGAGTGAAAACCTTTATTATCATTATAAAACAAAAAAGCTGCTGTGCCTCCAGCATTTTCTCCTCCTATATGATCTGCTAAAGGATCATTATTATTTTCTCTACAAATTACCAGCCAAGCATTTACATTTGCTTCTTTTAAAGCATTTGGTAATAATGTATTTATTCGTTTTTTACGTATTTCTGGCCATGGGTTTTCTCCCCAATAAGTTTCAGGGTTTATATGTTCTGTTGCTATCTCTTTTACTTTTTCATTGTTATTACATTGAATTAATATAAAAGCAAAAAATACTAAAGAAATATATTTAATTTTCATTAGGTTAGGTTTTCATCAAAGATAGTAAACAAAAAAAACCGTAGCAAATTGCTACGGTTTTTAGATATTATAAATATCGACTAGATATTAAGAATAAGTAAATTTGATACTGAAACATTTACCCTAAATTTAGTTCAGGAAGTTCAGCATAAGTAACTTATTTTTTCTTTTTTGATCCAGCTTCCATTTTTTCTTTTAAGGCTGCAAGACCTCCAATATCACCTAAAGTGGTTTTTTCTGCATCAGCTGATTTAGTAGCTTGTGCTTTGATATTTTTACGCTCTTGCTCTTTAAAGATAGATGTATGAGATACAACTACTCTTCTGTATTCTTTAGAGAATTCTAATACAATAAATTTCAAAGTTTCACCTTTGCTTAATTTAGAACCATCTTCTTTTTCTAAGAATCTACTTGGTGCAAAACCTTCTACTCCATCATCAAAAGTAATTACTGCTCCTTTATCATTCTTATCTTTTACAAGACCTTCGTGAATAGAACCAATTTCATACGTTTCTTCATGAGCATCCCAAGGATTGTCTTGAGTTTGTTTATGACCTAAGTTTAATTTTCTGTTTTCTACATCTAATTCAAGAACTTGAACTTCTAATTGCTGCCCAACAGTTACAAAATCTGATGGATGCTTTACTTTCTTAGTCCAAGATAAATCAGAGATATATACTAAACCATCAATTCCTTCTTCTAACTCAACAAAAACACCAAAGTTTGTGTAATTTCTTACAGTACCTGTATGTGTTGAACCAACTGGGAATTTAGTGGTAATATCTGTCCAAGGATCTGGGTGTAATTGTTTGATACCAAGAGACATTTTTCTATCTTCTCTATCTAAAGTTAAAATTTGAGCTTCAACTTTATCACCAACTTTTACGAAATCTTGTGCAGAACGTAAGTGCGTTGACCAAGACATTTCACTTACGTGAATTAATCCTTCTACTCCTTGCTCTACTTCTACAAATGCACCATAATCTGCAATTACTACAACTTCTCCAGTAACTTTATCACCAATTTTTAAATCGCTGTTTAAAGCTTCCCAAGGATGAGCAGATAATTGTTTTAAACCTAATTGAATTCTAGATTTGTTATCATCAAAGTCTAAAATTACAACGTTTAATTTTTGATCTAATTCAACAACCTCATTTGGATGATTAATTCTAGACCAAGATAAATCTGTAATATGTACTAAACCATCTACACCACCTAAATCTACAAACACACCATAAGAGGTAATGTTTTTAACAACACCTTCTAATACTTGTCCTTTTTCTAGTTGACCAATGATTTCTTTTTTCTGTAATTCAATATCAGCTTCAATAAGCGCTTTATGAGATACAACAACGTTTTTAAATTCGTGGTTGATTTTAACAACTTTAAATTCCATTGTTTTCTCAACATACTGATCGTAATCTCTAATTGGCTTCACATCAATTTGAGAACCTGGTAAAAATGCCTCAATTCCGAAAACATCTACAATCATACCACCTCTAGTTCTGCATTTAACAAATCCGTTAACTACTTCACCAGTTTCGTGCGCATTGTTTACTCTTTCCCAAGCTTTAATTACTCTTGCTTTTCTGTGAGATAATACTAATTGACCAGAAGAATCTTCTCTTTTATCTACTAATACTTCTACAGTATCTCCTTCAGCTAAACCTTGATTGTAACGAAATTCATTTAAAGAAATTACGCCTTCAGATTTAGAATTGATATCGATAATTGCGTCTCTGTCAGTAATTCTTACAACAGTTCCTTCAATTACATCGCTTTCATTTACAAAACCGATTGTTCCTTTTAAAGCTTCTTCAAACTCTTTTAATTTTTCTTCATCAACTTCATCAATACCTTGTTCGTATTTATGCCAGTTAAAATCCGCTAAAAATTGTTTAGGATCTTTTTGTGCTTCAACAGCTGGAGTTGCTGTTTCTTGTACTTCTGTAGCAACTACTTGCTCTTCAGTGTTTTTTGTTTCTTCAGACATTCCTGAAAATAATTTTTGTATCTTATTGTTTTACAGATTCTTAACAATTAAAACAGTAAGAGATGTTTTTATAAATTTTTGTTTATTTTTCCTTTTACGAATCTGTTAGTGTAAAAAGGAGTGCAAATTTACAAAAAATCATTGATTAATAACTACTTACACATAAAATATTTCTTTTTTATTCTGATTATATTTGTACTGAAAATCAAAACTTTATGAAAATAGCTTATAAATTTATATTATTCTTAGCGTTTGTGTTCCTCTTAGGATGTCGAAATGAATCAAAATCTATTGTAAAACATCATAAATCGCATGAAGAAAGTAGACAAAACGTTCCATTTTCAGATGCCGTTCAAGTTGATAATTTGTATTTTTTAACGGGGCAAATTGGGAAAGATCATACATTAGGAAAAATAGTTGAAAGTGGTATTGAAGCTGAAACCAAGCAAACGATTTTAAATATAGAAGCAGTTTTAAAACATCATAATTTAAATTTAAGTGATGTCGTAAAATGTACTGTAATTTTAGCTGATATCAATGATTTTTCTAAAATGAATGGAATTTATCGATCTTTTTTCAAGGAAAATCTACCTGCAAGAACTACATTTGCAGCCAATTTGGTAGCAGGTGCAAAAATTGAAATTGAAGTAGTTGCTGCAAGAAAGTAGATGATGGATAAAAATACACAAGATTTAGTTGATAAAGGAATTATGCTTCCGTTAATGGAAGAATTTTATACAATACAAGGTGAAGGTTCTCACACAGGAACTGCTGCTTATTTTATTAGAGTTGGTGGTTGTGATGTGGGTTGCCATTGGTGTGATGTTAAAGAAAGTTGGAACGCAGATTTGCACCCACCAACGTTGGCAGATACGATTGTAGAAAACGTTAAAAAGTTCGCAAATACTGTTGTAATTACTGGTGGTGAACCTTTAATGTGGTCTATGGATTATATTACAGATTTGCTTCAAAAAAATCATATTAAAACCCATATAGAAACTTCTGGAGCGTATTCTTTTTCTGGAAAATGGGATTGGTTTTGTCTTTCTCCAAAGAAGTCAAAATTACCTTTAGATGAAACTTATAGAGAAGCAGATGAGTTAAAAATGATTATTCATAATCAATCTGATTTTCTTTTTGCAGAAGAGCAAGCTGCAAAAGTGGGAAAAAAGTGTCAGTTATTTTTACAACCTGAATGGAGTAAAAAAGAAAAAATGACTGAACAAATTGTTGAATACGTAATGAAAAATCCAAAATGGAAAATCTCTTTACAGACACACAAATATTTGAATATTCCTTAAAAAAAGACTTTATATTAACTTTAGTATAATTTTTATTTGAAGCCATTTCCTGCTTTCACTACTCGCTTTTTTTATGTTGATAATATTTTAACAACAACTATCATCAATTAATAATTTGATTTTTTTATTAAGGTTTTAGAATATTTAATTAAGCATAAAAAAGAGCTCAAACAGTTAGCCTGTCTTGAGCTTGACGAAAGGCTCAATCAGGGCTAAACTTGTTTGTTAGCTATTAGATATTATGAAATTTTTCTATCTACTAAAGTACAAATTCGTTCAAATTGCTCATTAATCCCCATATCAGAATTATCAAATTCAATGGCATCATCAGCCTTTATCAAAGGAGAATCTTCTCTTGTAGAATCAATTCTATCACGTTCTTCTACATTAAATAAAATCTCTGCAAAAGTTACTTTATCACCTTTATCTAGTAATTCTTTATAACGTCTTGTTGCTCTTTTATTTGCAGAAGCTGTCATAAATAGTTTTAACTCAGCATCAGGAAAAACTACAGTTCCAATATCTCTACCATCCATAACAATTCCACCTTTGGCTCCCATTTGTTGTTGTTCTGCAACCAATTTCCTTCTAACTTCAGAAATAGTGGCGACTTTACTAACTAATTGAGAAACTTCTAATGTTCTTATTTCTTGCTCAACATTGACATCGTTTAAATACATTTCAGCAAAACCTAAATCCTCATTAAATTTAAAAGAAAGAGACACATCCTTAAGATTTGAAATTAATTTTTCTTTATCTAAAAAGTCATTTCCTACAAAATTATGCTGTTTAGCAAATAAGCTTACAGCTCTATACATTGCACCAGTATCAACATAAATATAATTATATTTTTTAGCAATCAATTTAGCAATGGTACTTTTTCCTGTAGATGAAAATCCATCAATTGCAATTGTAATTTTTTTATTCATTATCTTCTATTTAAATCCATTTCTAAACTAAAAGTGCTCGCATTTGTAGCAGTATGAAATTTAGAATACGCATAATTTAGTTTAAATCTATTCATTTTAATTCCAAATCCAAAAGAAATACCTCCAAAGGTTCGAACATTTTGTAATTTTAATTCTGCAGCTCTTCTAACATTATAACCTACTCTTAAATTAATAGCACTTTCAGGAAATAATTCTGCACCAACTACAAAATGTCTTAAAGCATTCCCAATAAAACCTATTTCTTGTTCAGTTACGTTACCTTCTAAATCCGTTGTTTGTTCAGAAGGATTTGGTTCAGAAACATCCCACTGTTGTAAATTA